>CBDUXW010000231.1:0-5696 GCA_965371275.1 uncultured bacterium
CTGCCGCAGTTGCAGCCGCAGGTTACCGGGCCGATCAGCTTCGACTTCCGCGACGTCGAGGTCACCGAGATTTACCGGACGTTGGCGCAGATCGCCGGGCTCAACGTGCTCTTCGAGTCGAGCCTGGACGACGACACGACCACGTTTCAAATCGGAGACGCCGACTTCGACGAGGCGCTCAACTTGTTGGCCGCGGCCCACGGCCACTTCTACAAGGCCCTGTCCACCAGCACGTTTCTGGTGATTCCCGACGACGTGACCAAGCGTCGCGAGTATTCCGATCAGATCATGCAAACGTTTTTTCTGTCGAATGCGGACTCGGCAACCGTCGAGCAACAGATCCGCGCGCTCCTGCAGACCACTTTCGTGACTTCCAACCCGGATCTGAACACGATCACCGTGCGCGAAACGCCGGAGGCCATGAAGATCGTCGAGAAGCTGGTCGATACCGCCGACAAGCCGGTGGGCGAGATCCTGCTCGAAGTCGAGATCCTCGAGGTCAGCAGCGAGGTGGTGGCCAACTATGGCCTGGCGCTCGAACCATTCGGCGGGCAGATCAACATGTTTCCGCAGACGACCACGGAGGATGGCACCCTGCTCGGCAGGTCGCTGAAGAGCCTGGGTGATCTGAATTCGGCCGAGATATTCGTCAGCATCCCGACGCTCTTTTACCAGTTCCTGCGTACCACCAACTCGTTCAAGCTCATTGCCCAGCCCAAGCTGCGCGCCACCGAGGGGCAGACGACGCAGCTGTTGATCGGCGAGCAGGTCCCGGTGGTCACAACCACGTTCAACCCGTCATCCACCATCGGCGGCAATGTCGTACCGATTGCCAGCACCGAGTACAAGGACACGGGCATCCTGCTCAGCGTCACACCCCGGGTGCACTTCAACGGCGAGATCACGCTGGAGATCGACATCCAGGTGACGGCCGTGACGGCAACCGCCACTATCGCCAACGTCGGCGACTTGCCGGTGTTCACGACGCGACAAGTAACGGGAGCCATTCGCCTGCGCGACGGTGAGACCAACGTCATTGCCGGGTTGCTGCGCGACAACGACGTCCGTACCCGGCGCGGCATCATCGGCCTCGACAACGTTCCCGTGGCCGGCGACGTCCTGAGCGCCACCGATAACACGGAGCGTCAAACCGATGTGGTCATCTCGATCACGCCGCACATTCTGCGGGGCCCCAGGCTGACGGCCGAGGACCTCGCGCCGGTGTACGTCGGCACGGCGGCCGGCGTTACCGGCGGACGCGGGGGTTTCGCGGCGCGCGGTGCCGCCACCGCCGGCCGTGGAGTTGCCGGCGCTGGTAGCGGCGCCGAGGATCCCGCGGTGCTCGCGCTCTTGCCGGCGCAGCACGTTGTTGAAGTCGACGAGGAATTCGCCGTCGATCTGACGGTCGATCGGGTGCAGGACCTGTTCTCGGTAGGTGTGGAAATTCGCTACGATCCCAACGTGGTCGCCTATGTCGATTACTTCGAGGGAGGCCTCATGGATCAGGACGGCGCCGAGGTGAGCCTGCAGGTGGCGAATGCCGGGCCCGGTGTGCTGCGCATGGGCGCCGCCAGGATGGGTACCGAGGTCGGCATCTCGGGATCGGGCTCACTGATGACACTCGTGTTCCGTGCCGTTGCCCCGGGCACCAGCAGCATCGACATCAGCGCGTCGACGCTGCGCAACCTCCCCGGGCGCACGATGCCGACACAGATGTTGCCGGCCTCCGTAGAGGTTCGGGAGAGAAATGAATAACCGAGGATTTACGCTCCTGGAGCTGGTTGTCGTCGTCGCCATCGTCGGCATTCTGGCGGCGGCTGTGTTGCCGCTGGCCCGCTGGTCGGTCAAGCGGCAGAAGGAGTACGAGCTGCAGCAGAGCCTGCGCATCTTGCGCAACGCCATCGACCGATACCACGACATGGAGTTGGCCGGCCTCATCGAGTCGGCGCCGGGGGGGAACGGCTTTCCGCCGGATCTCGACAGCCTGGTCGAGGGTGTTGCGTTGACCGGCGCCATGCCCGATTCGGTTCCGGGAGTATCGGACGAGTACTCGGCCACGGGCTTCGGGTTGAGCGGCGGCTTCAACCAAACAGGCCAATCTCCGGGCAGCCCGCCACCGGCGATTCCGGGCCAGGGGCGGGGCGGTTTCGGCAACGTTGGCGCCGGCGACCCCGCGTTCGGCGCACGCGGCGCCGGTGGTTTCGGAACGAGGGGACAAGGTCAAGACTTCACGGGCGTGGGCGGCGGCCTGTCGACGACCCAACGCATGGCGGAGCAGATGCGCGAGGGTAGGGCGGGCCAGAGCGGCACGGGGTTCGGGGCTGCTTCCGGTCGGTCCGGTGGAGGGCTCGGTGGATTGGGCTCCGATCCGCGCGGCGCGCGGCAACGACGCCGGCCCGGGGAGGAGATCGAGAAGATCGTTTTCCTGAGGCGAATCCCGGTGGATCCGTTTACCGGCAGCACCGATTGGGGCATGCGATGCTACGGCGAAGGCCCGAGCGACCGCTCATGGTGCGGTCGCAACGTATTCGACGTGTATACGAAGGCGCGCGGTACCGGCATGGACGGCCGCGCGTACCGAGAGTGGTGAGGCCATGATCGGTCGCTCCAAGACCCGGTGTGCTGTGAATCGCACGACATCGCCGTGGTCGGCGCCGCGCGGCTTCTCGTTGCTCGAGCTCATCGTCGTGCTTACTTTGGTCGGCCTCTTGGTCGGCATCGCGTTGCCGATGTACAAGGACGCGACGCTGCGTGCTCGCGAGGCCGTGCTCAAGGAAGATCTCCAGCGCATGCGCGAGGCCATCGACGAGTACTACACGGATCGCGGCGAGTATCCGCCGGCGCTCGAGGACCTGGTCTCGGTCGGCTACCTGCGGTCTCTGCCTCAGGATCCGATCACGCGGTCGGCGGAAACCTGGGAGGTCGAGTTCGCGCCCTGGCAGATGCTCGAAGAGGGCCAGTCGGCCGGCGTGTGGAACGTCCGCTCCGGCGCCGAGGGCGAAAGTCTCGACGGCAGCGCCTACGCACAATGGTGATCGATGAAGCCACGCGCGGCTGAGCAGGACGGGTTCACGATTCTCGGGCTCCTGGTGCTCGTGGCGGTGATCAACATCGGCTTGGGCGTGGCGGCAACGAGTTGGGTCACGATCAACCGGCGTGCCGACGAGGCCGAGCTCATCTGGCGGGGGCAGCAGTATGTACGCGCCCTTGCCTGCCACCGGCAGCAGACCGGTGGGTTGCCGCAGGAGCTCAACGAACTGCTCGAATCGGATTGCATCCGGGCGCTCTACCCCGATCCGATAAGCAACGACGGCGAGTGGCGGGTACTGCGGGAGAACGATCCCGAGTTTCGCCGGGACCTCGACGATGCCCGCAACGTCGGCCGTGGCGGCGGCGGGGCCGCCGGCGTGCCGGCCGGGCGAGCGGATTCGGGTGCGCGCAGGGGTGCGCGTGGAGGATCGGGCGCGCGCCGCGGACGCGGTAGCGGCGGTGGCCTGCAGAGCGCCGCCATCGACGAGTCGATGCAGCGTTTTCGCGAGCTCCGCGACCAGCTCAGCGACCGCTTCTCGAGCGGCAATCGGATCGTCGGCGTGCGGCCCGCGGCGACCGGCGAGGCGTTGCGCGTTTACAAGGATAAGTCCACATACGAAGAGTGGCTCTTCGTGGTCGACCAGCTCGGCATTCAATGACCCCGGCGCCGTCGCTGCGCCCCGCCGTTGTCCCGGCGTGCTGGCTCTTTCTCGCGTTCCTGCTGTTCTATGGGCTCACCGCCGGAGGGGGGCTCACCAGCACCGACGCCGTCTTCATTTTCGATCTGACCCGCAGCATGGTCGAGGACGGCAGCATTGCGCTCGACCCTGCGTTGAAACCGCCCGACCAAGGCGTCGACGGGCGCTACTACGCACAGTGGGGCATCGGCCAGTCGATCTACGGCATTCCCTTCTTCATCGTCGGGCGCGCTGCCGAGAACATGATCGGCGCGGCGACGTTGCCACCCTACGCCCTCGCCAAGGCGGCCTTCGCGATGAGCAGCGCGCTGGCCGCTGCGCTGTGCGTGGCGCTGACCTTTCTTCTGGCCTGGGCGATGTCGGGTGACGGGCGCGGCGCCGCAACGGCGGCGATCGGTCTCGGTCTCGCCACGCCGTTGTGGCCGTACTCCGGTTTCGGCTTCAACGCCGCGCTGGCCGCGGCGCTGCTTGTGGGCGCCACGTTGCTCGTGTGGCTCGGTGTGCGCGGCGGCAACGACCGAGCATTGCTCGCCGCCGGATTCGTGCTGGGCATGGGCTGGGCGACGCGCCATGAAGTAGTGCTCGCGGTCATTCCGATCGGCGCGTGGATGCTGTACGAGATCGGTGACCGGCGCCTCGCGGTGCGCCGCGCCTTGTGGATGGCGCCGGGCCTCATGCTGTTCGCCGGCGTGCTCGGTACCTACAATTACGTCCGTTTCAGCAATTTCTGGAGCGCCGGCCACCGGCCGGTGTTCGCACTCGAGGGCTTGTGGGGCTTCCTGCTGTCGCCGGGCGGCTCGCTGTTTCTGTACGCGCCGATCGTCGGCCTCGGACTCTGGGGACTGCGACAGGTCGCGGCCGACGACAAAGGCGCGGCCCTGCTGCTCGCCGGCCTGCTGGGCGTCTTCTTCCTCTTCTACGCCACCATGGCCGATTGGGCCGGTGGACGCTCGTACGGCCCCCGCTACCTGGTGCCGCTGCTGCCGTGGCTGTGCGTGCCGCTGGCGGCTGTAGCGCGGAACTGGCGCGGGCGACCGGCGCAGCGCTGGTTGTGGGGTTTGCTGGTGGCCAGCTTTCTGATTCAAGTTCCCGGGGCCCTGGTCGACTACTCGAAGGCGTCTGAGGAATACATCCGCGCCGGCGGTCCGCGCGGCGCCACGGGGCGCATGTTCACGCTGGATGCCAACAGCTTGGCGTTGAACACGGCGGCGGCCGGCCGCTTGATTCCGGCGAACCTCGGGTACCTGACGGGACTGGCGGATCCGCCGCCACCGGGGGCCGCCGATCCTGCGGCGCCCCTGTCCATGCAGCTCTCCGGCAGTCTGGACACCTGGTGGATGTATGCCTTTCACCTGGGTCTGATCGGCCGCGGTGTGGCGCTGCTGGTTCTGTTGAGCTTGTCGGCGGCGGCGGCGGCGAGCCTGCGGCAGTTCTGGCGCGGCGTGGGGTGGCTTCCCGAGAGTCCGTGCTAGGGACCGGTGACGGATGACCGGGTAGCGGCCGCTCGGGCGGCTAGCGAATGTAGCCGAGGGCGCGTAGGTGCTCGAGGGTCGTTTCGTTGAGGGTTACCGCGTTGGCCCGACCCGCGGTGTCGGCGGCGACCATGATTTCTTGAAGCTGCGCCAACATCGTGTAGTAGAGCTCGCGGTGCTGGTCGCGCACGTTGGTTGTCTCGCCGGGGTCCGACTCGAGCTGGTAGAGCTCCTTGTAGTCGCTGTCCACGTTCACCCACACCTTCCAGGGCCAGGAAATGGCTGCCTTCTTTTCTTGGCCGTAGAGCGTGCGTTCGGCGATCAGCAGACGGTCGAACGGAACCGGCGATGCGTCGGGGGGCTGTGGCCCGCCGGTCAACAGCGGCCACAGCGACATACCGGCAACTTCCATGTCCGTCGGCAGGCCGGTTGCTTCGAGCATCGTCGGGAAAAGATCGACCAGCGATACAGGGGCCCGGTAACGTCCCGGCTGGAC
>CBDUXW010000232.1:0-5680 GCA_965371275.1 uncultured bacterium
GCTATCTATCGGCATCGGTAAATGTTTCCAGACCTCTGCCTGCACTGGCTGCAACGGATTCGCGGTGGCTGGCACGGTTTCCTGCCGACGCTGGGCGGCTTTCCCAGCGGTTCGGGCCAGGCCTTCGGCGTGTTGTGGAGCAAGATGGGTGTCGGCGCGCGCTATCCGAACGAGTTCACCGCCAACCGCGTCGATCTGCGCGGGTCGGCGGCGTTCAGCCTGCGCGGCTACTACCTCGGTGCCTTCGAAGTGGGCGTGCGGCGAATTGGAGGCTCACCGGTGCACATGAACCTCCACTTCGGTTATCAGCACAATGCCAACGAGAGCTTTTACGGTTTCGGTCAAGACAGCTCGGTAGAAGATCGGGTGAGCTTTGCGCAAACCGTCGGAGCAGCCGGGGCCGTGTTCTGGTGGCAAGCGCCCTCATGGCTCTATGTTGGCGGTGGCGTCGGCTATCGCGACACGGACGTCGGCGAGGGAAGCGATGATTTCCCGCCACCGCCGGACTTCGATCCCGATGGGCTGCCGGGGTTTGTAGAGCAGGTCAAGTTCCTGACCTACGAAGGCTTCGTGCAGATCGACTGGCGCAACGCGGGGAATCCGTACCGCGGCGGCCTCTACGCCGTTCGCTGGAACGACTGGCGCGACCGAGATGTCGGCATGTTCAGCTTCACCGAGCTCGACATCGAGGCTCAGCAGTATTTCCCGTTCTTGATGAACAAGCGCGTCATCGCCCTGCGTGCCCGGACGATCATCACCAACACCGATCCCGGCCAAGAGGTTCCTTTCTACTTGATGCCGACGTTGGGCGGCACCCGTGATCTGCGCGGCTACAACTACGCCCGCTTCAGGGACCGCAACATGCTCTTGCTCAACGCCGAGTATCGCGCCGAGCTGTGGGTGGCGATGGACCTCGCGTTGTTCGTCGACGCCGGCAAAGTGGTGGCGGATCGCCGCGACCTGAACTTCGACGACCTCGCCACCGATTTCGGCATCGGCCTGCGGCTCAAAACGACGCTGTCGACCTTCCTGCGCGCCGACTTTGCCTTCGGCGGCGAGGGTTTTCATACGGCGATCACATTCGACAATATCTTCGATACCACTCCATTGTTCAGCCGCCTGTTGCGAACGGTGCAATAGCCATGGCGAAGCGCACGGCGGCGACGAAGAATGTGAATCGGGTGCGCCGCAGCGGGCGCCCGGCGGCGCTGCGCCGTGCCGTGACCACGGTAGCGGTGCTTGCGTTGCTGCTGGCGACGGCATTCTCGACGAGCGATCTCGCCGCCGTCCAGATCGGGGGCACCCAACAGTCCCCGGGTGGGGCACGTTTCAACCGCGATGATCCGCTCGCCGTCGATGCTGACAACCTCGACATCGAGCGCCCGTCCGACTGGCCGGTGTACGAGCTGTACGACGTCTACGAGAACCTCTTCCAGGACCGCGGCGACCCGCAGCAGAAGCGCGCCGTGAACATCAACACGCTCGGCGAAGTTCCCGACTCCAGCTGGTTCAACAACCGGCTCGGCGCTCGGGAGATGAGTCTCGAAGAAGTCGCCACCGGCCCTGACCTCACCGGGCCGCCCGCAGACGGGCAATGGGCGGTGATCGGCCGACCGGGCGGTGGCGTGACGCCCAAGTTCATGATCGAAGACAGAGAAGGCGACCGCTTCATCATCAAATTCGACCCGATCGACTATCCGGAGATCGCCTCGGGCGCCGAGATGATCAGCTCGAAGTTCTTTCATGCTTTCGGCTACAACGTTGCCGAGGCCTACATCGTGACGTTGACCAAGGACCGTATCGAGATCGCACCCGGCGCGACGTTTACCTCCGACCTTGGCGTACGGCGGGAAATCGATCAGATCGACATCGACGAGTGGATGTCGAACGCGCCGGCGGGGCCCGACGGCGCCTACCGTGCCCTGGCCAGCAAGTTCGTGCCCGGCGAGGGCGTCGGCGAGTTCCGCTTCTTCGGTACGCGTCCCGACGACCCCAACGACATCTTTCCGCACGAGCATCGCCGCGAGCTGCGCGGCTACCGGGTGATCTCGGCGTGGCTCAACCACGACGATTCACGCGCCCTCAACACCTACGATGCGTTTGTCGAAGAGAACGGGCGCAGCTTCGTCAAGCACTACATGCTCGACTTCGGATCCGCCCTGGGAAGCGCCTCGATCGGCGCCAACGAGCCGCGTGGCGGCAACGAATACTTCATCGAGGGCGGCCCGGCGTGGAAAGCGGCGTTGACGTTGGGTATCTGGCACCGTCCGTGGTTGCGGGCCGACATGCCGGACCTCGATGCGATCGGCAACTTCGAGGCCGAGTACTTCGTGCCTGCCGCGTGGAAACCCGAGTATCCGAACGCCGCCTTCGACCACATGGATGCCGCCGACGCTTTTTGGGCGGCGCGCATTCTCGCCGAAATTTCCGACGCGATCATCGAGGACGCCGTTGCAGATGCCCGGTTCTCCGACCCGCGGGCGGGCGCGTATGTCAATGAGGTCCTCCGTGTGCGCCGCGACCGGGCCGTCGACCACTGGATCACGCAGACCAGCCCGCTCGATAACTTCGACCTCAGCGGCAGCGGTGGCTCTCTGACCCTCGATTGGGACAACGCCGCGATCCGCGTCGGCGCGGCCGCCGGCGGGGATAGCTACGGCGTGCGCTGGTCGTCGTTCGACAATCGGAGCGGCGGTGAGGCAATCATCAGCGACACGGAGGTCGACGACACACAAGTCGGCGTGCCGGGCGGTGCATGGGGCACGCCCGACGGTTTCGGGTATCGCTACGCCCGCGCCCACATCTTCACGCGGCATCCCGATTTTGCCTATTGGGAACGCCCCGTAATCGTGACGCTGCGTGACAAGGGTAGCGGTGACATCGATATCGTCGGCATCGACCGCCCGCTCGAGTATCCGGACGAAAGCTGACTCGAGCCAGCCGCATTCTCGCGGCCTGGGAATCCGCTCTTCCTGCGAGATCCGAGTCTGCCGACCGTTTCAGGCGGCGTGGGCCTCGGTCATGTGGAGATCCCACCACTTCTCAGCCCGCTTCGGAGTCCACGGCTGGCTCAGCGGAACCGCCGCCAGTGCATCGGCAAGCTCGCCCACCGCCTGATAGCGATCGGCCGGTTCCTTCTCGAGACACTTCATGACGATCGCCTCGAGCTCAGGCGGAATCTCCAGCTCGGTGCGCTGTGACGGCGGCGTGGGAGCCGTGCGCACGTGCTCGACGATCAGCGCCACGCCGGTTTCCGCTGCGAACACCTGCTTGCCGGTCAGCAGCCAGTAGGCGACGCAGCCGAGCGCGTAGATGTCGGCGCGCCCGTCCACGGCGTCGCTTTGTACCGCCATCTCGGGCGCCATGTACGCCGGCGTGCCGCTGGTCGTTCCTTCGACGGTCAACTGTCCCGAATCATCGATCGGCGCCTCCGTTTGCACCAGGCCGAAGTCGAGCAGCGTGATGAAATCGACGCTGGGTCCGCGGCGCGACAGGTGCATGTTGCCGGGCTTGATATCGCGGTGGATCATGCCGCTGGCATGGGCGTCGGCGAGCGAGTCGCAAGCTTGGGCGAGAAAGTGGATGACGCGGGCGCCGGGCACCGGCCCGAAGCGGTCGATCAACGCGTCGAGGTCGAGGCCGTCGAGGTATTCCATGGCGTAGTAGAAGTGGCCGTCGGCGGTGACTCCGGCGTCATATACCTGAACCGTGTGCGGCGAGCGCAGGGTGGCGGTCGCCCTTGCCTCGCGCTCGAAACGCAGCAGGACGCGGCGTACCGCGTCGGTGTCGGCAGCATCGATCTTGTCTTGGCGGATCAACTTGACGGCGGCCGGCCGGGCCAACGCCCGGTGGCTGGCCCTCCATACTTCGCCCATGCCGCCGCTGCCGATCATCTCGTGCAGGTCGTAGAACGTGTCGCGCCGGACGTTGTAGGCGGCGTCGAAGTAGCGGCCGATCACCATGGCCGCGAAGATCGCCACCCCGGCGCTCACGCCCAAGAGCAACGCCGAGTCGAACAATCTTTGCGAGGCTGCGGCGTCGAACGCCGCCTGCAGTTCCGGATGACGCATGCGCACGAGAAAGGCCGTGACGATGGGCGCGAGTCCGATCGCCACGACGACCGCGGCGGCCCGCTGCACGGCATTCGGCACAAACACGCCGTATGCAACCATCAGCAAGGCGAAGCGCAGCAGCGTCGCGTTCCAGTCGCCGGTACTGAGGCCGCCGGCCTGCAAGTCGGCAATCCCGAGCGCGTAGGCGCCGGTCGCCAGATACAGCGTGACGGCAGCGAAGATCGCGGCCTCGAGCATGCGGAGCTGGCCGAGCGACCATTGTTCGCGCGCCATCAGCAGCACGATCGCTGTTGCCGGTACTACCAGCGTAAGAGCTTTGGCAATCGCCGCCTGAGGTGCGCCGGCAGCGATGTCGACGATCAACAGGAGGGCGAAGCCGAGCGCCGTTGCCCCCGAGAGGACGGTCAACAGAAGCTTGAACACCACGGTGAGGCCGTGTGTCTTGCCGCCCGACCCGGGCGACAGGCCGCTATCCCGTCACAAGTGAAACAGGCAGATTTCCGGTTCGGCGGTGCTGTTGGGATCGAGCTCGTTGGTGCCCATGAACATGAGTGTAGCGCAGCATTTGCGCGGGCTGGTCCTACTCGGCGGTACGCAACCGATAGCGCTTGACGTACGACGTGCCTTCCGCGTCCTCCAGGAGGGCGATCAGCATCGAGCCGTTAATGAACGGGCGCACATGGTAGCCGACACCGTCGGGCATCGGCACCTCGCCGAGGAACCGCCCCTCCTCGTCGAACACGTCGGCGACGAAGGGTTGGCGCCAACACGGGCGTTCGACATAGCCGTAGTAGTCGGCCGGATTGTTGTCGCAGCCGTCGATCCGCTGTCCGGCGAGCTGCCGGATCACCCAGAACCGGCCGTCCATCGCCGGCACGATCGTGTAGTAGGCGCCCTTGTGCCGCGGAATCTCGTCGCCCGACCATATCCAGCTCGGGTCGGTCGCCGCCCGCCATTGCGCCGTCAGCTTGCGCCGATACCAGTCGGCCTCGTCGGGATCGACCGGCACCGGCTCCCACTCCTTCTTGATGATCAACGTGCCACCGGAGGGGTGGTGGACGGCGAAGCGATAGGCACTCGGTGCGGTCCACACGCTGCCGTCGTGTCTCGGGATCTCGAAGCCGTCGGCGTGCGCCCTGCCGGAGACGATCGCACCGTCAGCGCTGATCTCGGCAACCGCTCGGGGCCCGAAGGGCACCCATCGGGTCGAGCGCCAGTCGGCGCCGGTGCCCAGCAGCATCGCCATGGACTCGATCTGTCTTGCCGTTTCGATGACCGGCGGCGGCTCGAGGTCGGGAAAGCGTTGCCAATCGTGATCTGTGCTGTCGGGGTCGTAACGCTTCATCTCGACCACCATTTCGCCGTTTTCGTCGGGGAAGATCTGCTCGCGGATCACGTAGGCGGATCCGTCGCGGCCGATCGTCACCCGGTTGCCGCGCTCGATCAGCCAGTCACCAACCAGCTCGCCGTCGGCGGTGAAAATGTTCAGGCGTCGCTGATTCTGGTCGCGGATCAGGATGTTGCCGTCGTCGTGGACCGCGACGTCCCAGGGGCGCCGGAACTCACCCGGGCCCGCGCCTGTCGCACCGATGTTGCGTACGTGGGTC
>CBDUXW010000233.1:0-5653 GCA_965371275.1 uncultured bacterium
CGCCGCCTGTTGAGCGCCCTGCTGAGCGCTGCTCTGCTCACCGTATCCGCCTCCGCGTTGACCGCGCAGGAAAGCGGACCGCGGCTGATGACCGCCAAGGACACCCAGGCGTTCGCCAACGTCGGCAGCCCGCGCATCTCGCCCGACGACCAGTGGGTGCTATACACGCGCAGCGTGCGCGACTGGGACGACGAGGAACTGGGGCGCACGACGCACATATGGCGCGTGCGCATCGACGGCGACGGCGCCCGGCAACTGACGTTCGGCGACGACAGCGCCGCGTCGCCGGCGTGGTTCCCCGACGGCGGCAAGATCGCCTTTTCGTCGTCGCGTGGGCAAGGAGACGAAGGTCAAAGAGCCCCCGGCGGTCCCGGCGGCCCCGGCGGTCCGGGACCAGGCGACGGCAACCAGGTGTTCTTCATGTACACCGACGGCGGCGAGGCTTGGCAGGCTACCGAGCACGACGGTGGCGTGGCCCAGTATTCCATCTCGCCTGACGGCGGCAAGCTGCTGTTCACGGCGCTCGAGCCGCTCAGTGACGAGGATGAGAAGCGACAGCGGCTACGCGATGACGCCGAGGTCGTCGACGAGAGCTTCCGGATGACCCACCTGTGGATGTTCGACATCGGGTCGGGCGAAGAGAAACGTCTCACCGCCGGCGACTACACGGTGTCCGACCCGCAGTGGTCACCCGACTCGAGCAAGGTCGCCTACGTCACCCGGCCCACCACCAAGGTCGACGACGCGGCCTGGAGCGACGTGTGGGTTGTCGATCTTGACGGTAACGCCGAGAAGTTCTTCGACAACGCCGGTCCCGACAGTAGCCCGCGCTGGTCGCCCGACGGCCGGACCTTGGCGATGGCGTCGAAGCCGCAGCCCGGCAACACGCAGTGGTACAGCAAGCTGCATTTGTTCCCGTCGGACGGCGGAGAACCGATTGTCTTGCTCGACGACTTCGACCTGGGATTCGGCGCGCCGATCTGGTCGCGTGACGGCAAGACGGTGTACTGGTCGACGGGGCAGGGCACCGTCACCACACTGTTCGGCGTCGACATCGACTCGGGCGAGCTCAGCACCACGACCTCGCCGATGCGCGGCACCGATTCGCAGTGGCAGCTCTCCAACGACGGCAGCAAGTGGGTCTTCGTGCACGCCGATGCCGCGCGGCCGGGCAACATCTGGGCGGTCGACAAGCAAGGTGCCGGCTACGGACAAGCCGTCCAAATAACGGATGCCAATCCGTGGGTTGCCGAAGAAGGCGTGCAACTCGGCGCCGTCCAGACGATCCGATGGACCAACGCCGACGGCGGCACGATTGAAGGCGTTGTCACCAAGCCCGTCGGTTTCCGGGAGGGTGTCCGCTACCCGCTGATCGTCAATCCGCACGGCGGCCCCAGCGGTGCCTCGATGGAATCGTTCAGCTCCACGAACCACATGTTCGCCGGCAACGGCTTCATGGTCTTGCAGATCAACTTTCGCGGCAGCTCCAACTACGGACAGGAGCACCTCAACGCCAATCAGGACAACTGGGGCATCCGCGATTACGACGACATCATGACCGGCGTTGATTCTCTGATCGAACGGGGCTGGGCCGACCCCGATCGAATGGTCGCCTTCGGATGGAGCTACGGCGGCTACATGACGTTCTGGATGTCCACGCAAACCGATCGTTTCAAGCTCATCTCGCCGGGCGCCGGGCTCACCAATCTCTACTCGATGTACTCGACAACGGACATCCCGGCCTACCTCGGCTGGTTCTTCGGCACACCGTGGGACAACGAAGACATCTACCGTCGATTGTCGCCGATCCGTCACGTCAAGAACGTTACCGCCAAGATTCTGATCATGCACGGCGCCAACGACGCCCGGGTGCCGCCCGAGCAGGCGGTCGAGTTCTACAAGGCCCTGACCGACCTCGGCAAGGACGTGACCTTCGTGCGTTATCCGCGCCAGGGCCACGGCATCCGCGAGCCGCGCCTGGCGATGGACAGGCAGCGCCGCTATGTTTGCGCCTTCACCGACGTTCTGGGCATGGAATCGACCACAGAGTCGTGCGCCGGTGGTGTCCCTGCAGCGACGCTGTCGGACGATGCCGACGTCTCCGCTCCGGGTCTGATCGATGTCGACTTGGCGCGCAGCGCCTTCGACGCCGGCGTGCTGGAAGCCGGCCTCGATCGCGGCATCTTCGAGGTTATCGAGCGCCGCTAGCGCGCTACACTTTCGTCCATGAGCAGCCCCGAACCCACCCTCGACCGGTTGTCACGGCCGCTGCGCGATTTGCGCGTGTCGGTTACCGATCGCTGCAACTTCCGCTGCCGCTACTGCATGCCGCGGGAGGTCTTCGGCGAGGGCCACAAGTTTCTGCCGCGGCGCGCCATCCTGCGCTTCGAGGAGATCCACCGCGTCGCGCGCATCGCCGCCGATCTGGGCGTCGAAAAGGTCCGCATAACCGGTGGCGAACCGCTGCTGCGCAGCGACCTGCCGCAGCTCGTCGCCATGCTTGCCCAGGTCGATGGAATCGAGCTCGCCTTGACGACGAACGGCGCGTTGTTGGCGCAGCAGGCTCAGGCACTGGCCGATGCCGGCCTGGACCGGGTCACGGTGAGCATCGATTCGCTCGACGAGGCCGTGTTTCAACAGATGAACGACGCGGACTTTCCGGTTGCCAAGGTGCTTGCGGGAATCGATGTAGCGGCCGAGGTCGGCCTTACCCCGGTGAAGATCAACGCGGTGGTTCAAGGCGGCGTCAACGACGACTCGATCGTCGAATTGGCCCGCCACTTCAAGGGCTCCGGCCACACACTCCGCTTCATCGAGTACATGGACGTCGGCACGACCAACGCCTGGGAGCTCGAGCAGGTGGTTCCCGGCGCCGAGATCGTGCGGCGAATCACCCAGGAACTGCCGGCCGAACCGGTGACGCCGGCGTACCCCGGCGAAGTAGCCAAACGCTGGCGCTACAGCGACGGCGACGGTGAGTTCGGTGTCATCACCTCGGTGACACGGCCGTTTTGCGGTGACTGCACGAGAGCCCGCCTGTCGGCCGAAGGCACCCTGTACACCTGTCTGTTCGCCGCCTCCGGATTCGACCTGCGCGACACGCTGCGTTCCGGCGGATCGGATGAATCGCTGTACAAGATCCTCGCCGACATCTGGCAGCGGCGCGAGGATCGCTATTCCGAGCGACGCGCCGCGCAAACAGAAGATATTCAGCGCATCGAAATGTCCTATATCGGCGGCTGACAGGCTTTGCGGCGGGTCGCGAGAGAACGCTCGGATTCGAAACTCGAACGGCACTTTACCGTGAACCCTGAGTGCCGTAACCTTTTTCGTAGCAGGGGATTTGAGTGGCCGCATGGGCCACTTCCCCGAGTCGCCCGCTACCAGGAATCGCCGAGGAATCCATGAGTCACGAAGAAGTCGAATCGCCGCTCGCCAACGTCGAGGTTGACGCACCGCCCATCAAGTTCTCGACCACCGCAACGATGAAGGTGCTCGAGTTCGCCGACGGCACCGCGCAGGAGGAGGACAAACCGCTGCGCATCTATGTGCAAGGCGGCCGCACCAGCTACGACTACGGCTTCAAGTTCGACGAGCGCCAGGAAAACGACGTCGTGATCCGCCAGGACGGCTTCGACCTGATCGTCGACGGTTTCAGTCTCCACCTGTTGCGCGGCGCCAAGGTCGACTACGTCGACAGTCTGACGGGCGGCGGGTTCAGCGTTGTGAATCCGAATGAGCCGAATCCAGCGACCGATCTGCTGTTTGCCCGTGTCCAGAGCGTCATCGACGAGCAGATCAATCCCGGTGTGCAGACGCACGGGGGCAATGTGACGCTGCTCGATGTGAAGGACGGTGTGGCGTACGTCGAGCTCGGCGGTGGTTGCCAGGGCTGCGGCATGGTCGACGTGACGCTCAAGCAAGGCATCGAGCGCATGATCGTCGAGCAGATCCCCGAAATCGAGAGCGTCTTCGATACCACCGATCACGCCTCGGGCGCGAATCCCTTCTTCACCCAGGGCAAGGGCGGCGGCTTCAATACCGGCTACTAGCCCGCAGCAGGAGGGCGTTGAGATATGCGGGACTAGCGGTCTGCTGGATCAGCGACCGGAGCCCGGTCACTGATATCCGTGATACCGGCGCGGACCACTCGGAGCCGGCCTTTCGGCCGGCGCCCAGCGCCCCGACTCGACGTCGAGCCAGCGCTCGAAGAGGGCGATGCCGTAAGCGTCGAGGATCTCCTGGCCGTCGGCGCGGGCGCGTAGCTGCTCGAACAGCACCCGTGGGTACGACTGTCGGGCGACGCCGATGATTGCCACCATGCCGTCGTATGCGGCGCGCAGGTCGTCGGTCACGAACGACACGGTGTTGTCGGCGTAATCGACGCCGGGAAACCCTTCCATGAGCTCGAGGCTCGCGGGTGGGACGGCGCGCAAGGTGGCCCGAATCGGTTGTGAGACCTTCAGCACCTTGGTCCGCGCCGATGTGAGGTTGTCCACCGCACGATGCGCTCCCTGGCGCAGATCGTCGCGCGCCTCCTCGACCGGCCGCGGCTCGGCGGTGGAGCCGCTCGTGGCCGTCTTCACGGTGACGAACTCGATCCACGGCATCGTCTCGAGATCGGCTGCCAGCCGGTCGTCTCCCGAGCCGAAGATCACCGGCACGTCGACGCGTCCCCAGGACAGCGCGACAAGCTCGGTCTCGGTGATCGGTTGGCCGCCGATGAGCATGTCGATGCCGAGCGTGAACGTGTGCGAGGCGAAGCCGCCGCTGCCGGTCTTGGCGTGCATTCCGACGACGGCGACGGCATCGTAGGCGCCTGCCTCGACGAGGTCGAAGTAGGTGTCGAACGACTCGTCGCGAAAGACTTGCGAGGCGCGCTCGTCGAGAAGGTCGGCGCGAAGATCGGGCTCGGGATTGCCGCTGCCGTGTCCGTCGACTACATGAACCTCGGTGGCGCCGCCGGCGAATAATCCGTCGACGACCGCGTTGATGTCGGCGGCCAACAGCTCCTGCCCACGTGGGTAGGTATCTTCCCCGTAGCTGAAGCTATGCCAGTCGTCCTGCCCTGACAGGCCCTCCATGTCGTGAACGATCAGAACACGGATGCCATCGGTGGTGTCGGGTTGCGCGTCTTCCAGGATCCAAGGCTGCGAGCTCCCTTGAGCCGTGGCAGGGGAATCAGCGACGGTCTCATTGCCGTCACCGACCTCATCTCCCGGGCCCGGCTGGCAGGCCACCACGGCCAAAGCGAACCCCAGAAACGCGAACAGCGGGTGGCGCAGGCCCCGAGAACGGCGACGGCGTGGGATCAGATTCGTGCTTGCTGGCATCGACTTCTCCTTGGCGATATGGACATGTCCTAGGGTCTGTTAACACTTGCCAGGTCGCTGCGACGGGAGCCCATTTTGTTCAATGCAAGGAGCGACGAACGTAAGGTACTTTCAGTACCTTAGTGAGGAGAGACGCTGCAGTGGGCGAAATGGGACCCGTCCCTTCGGGTTGCCGGCCCAAATGGCCCCATGCGGCGTTGCTCGTCGCTCATTTGGAACCACCAAACCACACTCCTCGCGCCTTGCCTGGGGCCATTTGGGCCGGCAACGCAGCGACCTGGCAAGTGTTAACAGACCCTAGCTCAGGATGTAACCGGGGG
>CBDUXW010000234.1:0-5637 GCA_965371275.1 uncultured bacterium
ACCAACGCGCCAGGCCAGTTCGTCCTGTTTCTTCTTCACGGTCTCGTGTGCGGCTCACAGACACCGGGCTGAACGGGCGCGGTGCGGTGCGGCCTTTGGTGAAACGGAGCCCTGCTCCTGAGGGAAGGCTGAGGGACCCGCAGGATGCCAGGCTCCTTCGGAGGCGGGGACGATTTTTTCGAGCCCTGATTTCAGAGCCTAGAATTAAAAGAATACGGCGTCTGCTGCGCGTTGGCTAGCACGTTCGGACGTTCGTCAGCTCTTGGGACGCAGCAAGTGTTCGACCTCGTCGACGCCCGCCAGATGGCCTTTTCCCAGCGTCAGGCCGCCATCTACCGGCAACATGGTTCCGGTGATGTAGCTGGCGGCATCGCTGATCAAGAACGCGGCGCTGTCGGACACTTCTTGCTCCGTGCCGAAGCGGCCCATCGGCACCTTGTCGGCGATCGACTGGCGGGCTTCATCGCTGGCCCACAGGCGGCTGCCGGCCCCGTGGGTGTCGACCGGCCCGGGGGCTATGGCGTTGACACGAATTCCGGCCGTAGCCCACTCGACGGCCAAGGTGCGGGTGATGGCGAGGACACCGGCTTTCGCGGCCGCGGAGTGGATCGTCAACGTGCCCGCCCCGGTTGCGTAAGTGGCGAGAATGTTGAGGATGTTGCCGCTGCCCTTTTCCTTCATATGCGGGTACACCGCCTGAGAGCAAAACCACGAGCCGTCCATCACGATCCGGGTAACCGCCTTCCAGCCGCCGACCGAAAGATCCTCGGCGCGCACCAAAAAGTTGCCGGCGGCGTTGTTGACCAATGAGTCGATGCCGCCGAAATGCTTCACTACCCGATCCACGGATTCCTCGACCTGGTCGGGGTCGCGCACGTCGCAGACCAGGGGCAGAGCGTCGACGCCGGCGTCGCGCAGCTCTGCGGCCGCCGGTTCGACGTGTTCGGTGCTACGCGAGGCGATCGCCACGCGAGCACCGAGGGCGCCGAACGTGCGTGCCATGGCGAGGCCGAGACCGGTGCCGCCGCCGGTGATGAGGGTGACGTGGTTGTCGAGGAGATCGCGTGCGAAATAGCTCATGGGCTCACCGTGTTCCGTTCCAACCGGGGCCGCGTACAAACCTACCTGGTGTGGCGCCGGTGTGCTCGCCGTCGGCGAGCACGTGTTGGCCGTTGACGAACACGTGCACGACACCGGTGGCGTACTGGTGCGGCTCGTCGTAGGTGGCGTGATCGATGATGGTGGTCGGATCGAAGACGACGACGTCGGCGAAGTACCCGACCTCGAGCATGCCGCGATCGGCAATCCCCAGGTTGCCGGCCGGGAACGACGTCAGCCGGCGTATGGCTTCCTCGAGCGGCACGACGCCTTCCTCACGGACGTAACGTCCCAGCAGGCGGGCGAAGTTGCCGTAGGCGCGCGGGTGCGTGCTCTGCAGCAGGAACACGCCCTCGGGGGCCATGGAGCCGGCGTCGGAATCGAAGGCGACCCAGGGAAGGGCGATCTGCTTCTTCACGTTGTCCTCGGACATCAAGAAATACACGACCTGCACGCGAGAGCCGTCTTCGACCACCAGGTCCATGACGGTATCGGCGACGGAGGTGCCGCGTTCCGCCGCGACGTCGGCCAGCGTTCGACCGGTGTATCCGCGCAGATCGATGTTCTGGAAGCCGACCAGCATCGTGCCCTCGGCGCCGGCGGCCAACATCAGGTTTTCCCACTCGTCGGTAGGCGTCATCATTTCGGCGGCGACACGGGTTCTGGTTGCCGGATCCTGCAGACGCTCAGCCCAGGCGTCGTAGCCGCCCTCCTGCACCCACGGCGGCATGGCGGCGTCGAGGCCGGTCGATCCGGCGGTGTAGGTGTACATGTCGGCGGTGATTCGCAAGCCCTCGGCCTGCGCCGTCTCGACCATCTCGATCACCTGGTCGAGCTTGTCCCAGTTCTCCTGACCGGCGGCCTTCAGGTGATAGATCTCGGCGGCGAGGCCGGCTTCACGGGCGATCGTGATGAGCTCGTCGACGGACTCGAGCAAGCGGTTTCCCTCGCTGCGCATGTGGGAGATGTACATGCCGCCGTACTCGGCGGCGACCTCGTTGAGGGCGATCAGCTCGGCGGTGTCGGCGTAAAAGGCGGGTGCGTAGATCAACGACGAGCCGACGCCGAGGGCGCCCTCGACCATGGCTTCCTGAACCAGCGTGCGCATGCGCACGAGCTCTTCTTCGGTCGGCGGTCGGTCTTCATAGCCGATTTCGTGAACACGCACCGTCGTGGCGCCCACGAAGGAAGCCACGTTCGTCGAGATTCCCTTGTCCTCGAGAAAGGTCAGGTACTCGCCGAGCGTCGTCCACGGAAGCTCGAGCGGCGCATCGGCGACGAGCCCGAATCCTTGCCGCACCGGTTCTTCGGATCCCAGGCCGGCGACGAGACGGTCGAGCCACTCCGTCTTCATGGCATCGTTCCACGGCCCGTACGATTCGCCCTCGCCGAAGACTTCCAGCGTGACGCCCTGGCGAATGTCGCCCTGCGAGCGGCCGTCGAGGATGAGCGAGTCGGTGGCCCAGCTCAGCATGTTGATGAATCCGGGTGATACCGCCAGCCCCGTGGCGTCGATTTCGGCGGCCGCCGTGGCGCCGGCGAGGTCGCCGACCGCAGCGATCGTGTCGTCGTTGATGCCGATGTCGCCGACGAACGGCGCCCCGCCGCGGCCGTCGTAGATGTTGCCGCCGCGGAGGATCAGGTCGTATTCGGGTTCGGGCGGTGACGTACAGGCGGTGAGGAGGACAAGGGTGGCGAGAACGAGAAGTCGCTTCATGGGGGCTCCGAGGTCATGGGCTGATGGTGTAGGGATACTTGGAAGGATGGTGCGGTGCAAGGTGTTGCGCTGACATGGGGCGCGGCGGGAGCGTTGTAGGTAGGTAGTTGCAGGGTGATGCGGGAGCTTTGTAGGAAGGGGCGGATCTAGGCGGGGAACGCTCCGATTTTTTCGAATACCCACCGCCCACCCCCTCCGGAAGTCGCGTTCCGCGACTTCCTTGCCCGCTTTTCCCATAGGTGCAGGGGGGCGGCGGTTCGGGGTGCTGATTTGGGCACGTAGAAAGAGTGCGGGACGAAAGGGACGGATTCGATGCCCCAGGTCAGTGCGTGCGCCCTAGGACCCGGAGCCAAAGCCGCACGCGGACGGCTCACGGGAAACCGCTCCGAATCAAAGCCGGCGAGTCCCCTTGTCCCGAACATCGAAGCCCGTCGCAGAAAAGTAACGCCTCCGGAACAGTTTGACTTAGTAGCTAGCATTATGATATCAGTTCAATATCACATCGGGACGACGCTCACTCCGCAACACCGTCGTCCGGAAGGAGGCCTGAGGGCCTGGAAGGAGGATCAAGGATGATCCGAGAGATTCAGAAAAAAGCACCAAACGGCATTTCCGTATTGCTGATCTTGATCGTTGCGACGCTCGTGCTGGCTTTGGGTCTGATCGACAGCATCGCCGAAGAGAACGCGGTGCGTATCGTCGGTTTCCTGTTGGCGTTGGCGGTCGTCACGTTTTTCTACTTCGGGCTCTTCGTGGTGAACCCCAACGAGGCCAAGGTCCTGCAGCTGTTCGGTAGCTACGTCGGCACGGTTGTCGATCCCGGCTTGCGCTGGGCCAATCCGTTCTACACCAAGAAGCGCATCTCGCAGAGGGTCCGCAATTTCGAGACCAGCAAGCTCAAGGTGAACGACAACCGCGGCAACCCGATCGAGATTGCCGCCGTCGTGGTGTGGAAGGTTGTGGACACCGCGGAGGCGGTGTTCGAGGTCGACGACTACGTGCACTACGTGCATGTGCAGAGCGAAGCGGCGGTGCGCAACCTGGCCACCAACTATCCGTATGACGCCTTCGAGGACGACGAGGTATCGATGGTGGGCCACATCGGTGAGATTTCCGAGCAACTGAAGATCGAGAACCAGGACCGGCTCACCAAGGCCGGGGTCAAGATCATCGAATCGCGCATCTCGCACCTGGCGTATGCGCCCGAGATCGCCCAGGCGATGCTGCGCCGGCAGCAGGCGACCGCGATCATCGCGGCGCGCCGCAAGATCGTCGAAGGCGCCGTCGGCATGGTCGAGCACGCGCTCGACGAATTGTCGGCCAAGAAAATCCTCGAGCTCGACGAAGAGCGCAAGGCGACCATGGTCTCGAACCTGCTGGTCGTGCTGTGCAGCGAGACGGAGACCCAACCGGTGATCAACACCGGTTCCCTTTACACCTGAGTCAGGGGCAGGGGCTGGTGTCGATCGGATGCCTCCCTCCGGGTCATCCGGTCGGCACCGTCCCCGCACACTCGTTGCCCCGCGAAGCGGACTGGTGACAACTCGTGGCCAAGCGTAAGGCGTTCCTGTTGCGGCTCGATCCGAAGGTGCACGACGCCGTCAGGCGATGGGCCGACGACGAGCTGCGCAGCCTCAACGCGCAGATCGAGTTCCTGCTGCGTCGGGCGCTGGCCGAGTCGGGGCGGTCGAAGAAGCGCGATGATCGGGACGGCTCCGCTTAGCGTTCCGCGCCGGCTGACAGGTAGTCGAGGAGGAGCGTGGACATGGCCCTCATGCCTACGGGAACGGCGGAGTCGTCGGCGAGGAAGGTCGGCGTGTGGTGGTTGCCGGACACGGTGCCCGGTTTCACCTGGCCGAGGCGGAAGAAGAAGCCCGGTACGTCGTTGGCGAAGATCGAGAAATCCTCGCCCCCCATCACCGGATCGAGGGTGAGGAGGTTGTCGGCGCCGACGACGCGTGACAGCGTCGGCAGCATCTGGGCGGCCAGCTCCGGATCGTTGATGGTCGTCGGTGAGCCGCGCTCGTAGTCGAGCTCGTACGAGCCTCCACCGGCCGCCGTGATGCCGGCCATAATCTCGTGCATGCGGCCCTCGATGGCGTCACGAATTTCCTCGTTGTACGTGCGCACCGTTCCCTCCAGGTGCACTTCGGCCGGGATGATGTTGAAGCGCTCGCCGCCGCGAATGATGCCGACGGTAACGACGCTGGGCTCGAGCGCCGGCAGGTTGCGCGAACGGATCGTTTGCAGCGCGGTGACCGTTTGCGCCGCCATGACGACGGGATCGATGCTCAGATGCGGATACGCGCCGTGTGCCTGCCTACCCTTGATCTTGGCGATGAAGTGGTCGACGGCGGCCAGCGCCGGGCCCACCGTGAAGCCGACGGTGCCCACCTCCATCTCGGCGAGCGCGTGGAGTCCGAAAACCGCACTCGGCCGCGGATCTTGCAGCACGCCCTCCTCGAACATCAGCTCGGCGCCGCCACGTTCTCCCGGCGGCGGGCCCTCCTCGGCGGGCTGGAAGATGAACTTCACGGTTCCCGGCAGGTCGTCCTTGAGCGACGCCAACACCGATGCCACGCCGAGCTGCACGGCCGTGTGGATGTCATGTCCGCAGGCGTGCATGACGCCGACGTCCTGCCCCAGGTAGGTAGTCCTGACCGTCGAGCTGAACTCGTACGATGTGTCCTCGGTTACCGGCAAAGCATCCATGTCGGCGCGCACGGCGACAACGGGACCCGGCCGACCACCTCGGAGGATGCCGATGACGCCTGTGTGGGCGACGCCGGTGGTCACCTCCATTCCCAGGGCCCGCAGGTGGT
>CBDUXW010000235.1:0-5625 GCA_965371275.1 uncultured bacterium
GTAGTCGTAGTACGACACGAAGTACTCGACGGCATTATCGGGGAAGAAACCCTTGAACTCCTGATAGAGCTGCGCCGCCAACGTCTTGTTGTGGGCGATTATCAGCGCCGGCCGCTGTACCGCCTCGATCACCTTGGCCATCGTGAAGGTCTTGCCCGAGCCCGTGACGCCGAGCAACACGTGGTGGGGGCGGCCTTCCTCGAGGCCCTCGACGAGCGCGTCGATCGCCGCCGGCTGGTCGCCCTGCGGCTCGAACGCCGCCTGCAACGTGAAGCGGGTCACCCCGAGAGTCCGGCGAAGGCCTCGGCGAGCCGGTCCATGGCTTCGCGTAGAACGTCGATGTCGAGGGCGAAGGATAGCCGCAGGTAGCCGTCGCGACCGAACGCCGTGCCGGCGACGGTGACCACGTGTGCGTTGTCGATCAAGTACGTCGCCAGATCGTCGGAGCTCGTCACCTCGTCGGTGTACAGCTCGGAGATGTTGGGGAAGGCGTAGAAGGCGCCCATCGGCTGCCCGGCGACGACGCCGGGCATACTGTCGAGGCGCCGCAGGACGAGCTCACGCCGCTCGGCGAAGGCGGCCAGCATCTCACCAACCGCCGACTGGTCGCCCGTCAGTGCCTCCAGCGCAGCCCACTGGCTGATCGATACCGGGTTACTGGTCAGGTGGCTCTGCAGTCGCGACATGGCCTCGACCAGCGGCCGCGGGCCTGTCGCCCAGCCGATGCGCCAGCCGGTCATCGCCCAGGTCTTCGAGCACGAGCCGATGGATAGCGTCACCTGTTTCGCCTCGGCGCCAAGATCGAGCGGCGAGCCGTGGCGCGCTCCATCGTAGAGGAACTGGTCGTAGGTTTCGTCGAACACGATGACCAGGTCGCGTTCGATGGCGAGGCGCGCCACATCTTCCAGCACGGCGCCCGGGATAACGGCGCCCGACGGATTGCTCGGCGTGTTCAGAATGATCGCCTTGGTGTTGTCGGTGCAAGCGGCGGCGATATCCTGCGGCCGCACGATCAGATCGTCCTCTTCCCGCGCCTCGACGAACACCGGCGTCCCACCGGCGATGCGCACTTGCTCCGGAAACGACACCCAGTACGGCGTCGGAATGATCACTTCATCGCCCGGCTCGACCAACGCCTGGAAGGCGGCGAACAGGGCGTGCTTGCCGCCGCACGTCACGATCGTCTCGGCGCGCGAGTATTCGATGCCGTGGCGCTCCTCATAGCGACGGTTGATGGCGTCTTTCAGCTCCGGAATCCCGGAAGCCGACGTGTATCGAGTCTTCCCCTCTTCGATCGCCTGGATGCCGGCGTCGCAGATGTGCTGCGGCGTCGGAAAATCCGGCAGCCCCTGTCCGAGATCGATGACATCCAGGCCTTGGTCTCTGAGGCGTGCCGCCTTGTCGGCCGCCGCCAGGGTCGCCGACGGACTGATCTGCGCCAATCTGTTGACGATTTTCATTTTGCTTCCTTGACGTTCTTTCCACGACGCGCCGGCGCGTACTTGCTGTCGGAGGTTACTTCGCGCCGCGGCCGATCTTCTCCGCCAACCGCTGCTCGACGCTCTCCGGTACCAGGCCGTCGATCGCCCCACCCAGCTCGTACACCTCTTTGACCAGGCTCGACGAAACGAACGTGAACTCCTCGTGCGGCACCATGAACAGGGTCTCGATGCGGTCGTTCAGGCGCTGGTTCATCAACGCCATCTGCAGCTCGTACTCGAAGTCCGTCGGCGCTCGCAAGCCGCGGATCACCGCCTGGGCGCCAACCTTTTCCGCGTAGTCCACGAGCAGCCCGTCGAAGCTGTCGACGACGATCGCATCGTCATCGGCGTACAGCTCGTGGAGCATGTCCAGACGTTCCTCCAAGGTGAACAGCGCCGCCTTCTGTGGGTTACAGAGGATGCCGACGTAAACCTTGGAAAAGAGCGCCTTCGACCGGTTGACGATATCGACATGCCCGTTCGTCATGGGGTCGAACGACCCGGGATAAACAGCGACGCGATCCAATCTCGACCTCGGGCTCGGGGGGCTGATGAAGCCATGCATGGGCCGCAGAAGCGGGCCTACGCCGGGCTCACGAAGTGCCGATTATATCAGGGTCGATGGGCGATGAAGTATGGAGAAAGCGGTATCGCCGACGTCGATGCGACGGATCGAACGCCAACCCTCGGGCGCCTCGGGCGGCGCCGTTTTGCGGTGTTCGACGATCGCCCGGCCGCCCGGCGCCAGGAGATCGTAGCGGTGCAGGACGTCGAGACAATCACCCGCGTGACCCCAGTCATACGGCGGATCGAAGAACGCCAGATCGAACACGGCCGCGTCCTTACCGAGGCGGCGCAGCGCCGTCCGCCAGTCGGCAACGAGAACATTGCTGGTCGCGGCGAAACCGCAGGTCGCAACGTTGGCGCGCAACACGGCCGCTACCTTGCGGCTGCGTTCGACGAACGTGGCGGTGAGCGCGCCACGGCTGAGCGCCTCGATACCGATCGCACCGGAGCCGGCGAATACATCCAGGAAGCGAGCCCCGGAGATGTCCGGGGCGAGCACGTTGAACAGCGTCTCCCGCGCCCGATCGGACGTCGGCCTCACTCCCGCGGCGGGAGGCATCTGGAGGCGGCGACCCTTGGCGCTTCCAGCGATCACGCGCATGCGCTCAACCGGCCCTGAAGTTCACGAAGCGTCTCTCCCAAAACCGTGTCACGTGCTCACGATAGGCGATACTCGCCGCATCTTCCGCCGCCACCAGCCGCGCGCTCTCTTCACGAGCCAGCTCGAGCCACTCGTGGTCACGGAACGGGTCGCCGACGCGCAACCCCGCAACACCCGCCTGCCGCGTACCCAGCACCTCGCCGGGACCGCGCAGCGCCAGGTCTTTCTCGGCCAACACGAAGCCGTCGTGGCTGTCTCGCACTGCCCGCAGCCGCGCGTCGGCCACCGCCGATATCGGCTGATGGACGATCAACACGCATCTTCCGGGATCCGTGCCGCGCCCCACCCGGCCACGCAGCTGGTGCAACTGAGCGAGGCCGAAGCGCTCGGCGTGGCCGACCACCATCAGCGCCGCGTTGTCGACATCGACACCGACCTCGATCACCGTTGTGGCCGCCAGCACGTCGGTCTCGCCGGCCACGAAGCCGGCCATCGCAGCGGCCTTCTCCTCCGCCGTCTGCGCACCGTGCAGGAGGTCGACGCGTAACCCGGGTAGCTGCCGTTGCAAATCGACTTCGAGACGAACCGCCGCACCCAGCTCGTCCTCCGCGTCCTCGATGCGCGGCGCCACCACGTAGACCTGGGCGCCGCGCTCCGCGGTCTGGCGAATGGCCTGCAATACATGTCCCCATTGGCGATCCGTGACGACGCGGGTCTCCACCGGCCGGCGGCCCGGCGGCATGTCGTCGATGGTGCACAGATCCAGGTCGCCGTACACGGTCAACGCCAACGATCGAGGGATCGGCGTGGCGGTCATCACCAGCAGATCCGCGGGCGGCGACCCGGTTCCGGCCTTCTGCCCCAGGGCCGCACGTTGCCGGACGCCGAACCGATGCTGCTCGTCGATGACCACCAACCCCAGGCGTAGAAATTCCACGGCCGGCTCGATGAGCGCATGCGTGCCGACGACGATGGCGGCGTCGCCTGAGCGCACGGCGTCCATGACGCGCGCCCGCTCGACGCGCCCCTGCCCACCGACCACGCAGGCGACGGAGATACCGAGCTCTTCAGCCCACGCGCCGAGGTTCTTTTCGTGCTGCCGGGCGAGGATCTCGGTCGGCGCCATGATGGCGGCCTGATAGCCGTTGCGCGCCGCCAACAGCAGCGCCGCGCCGGCAACCGCCGTTTTGCCGCAACCGACATCGCCCTGCAGCAGGCGGTGCATGGGAGCGTCGCCGACCATGTCGGCGACAATTTCGCCCAGCGCCCGATCCTGGCCCGCGGTCAACGTGAACGGCAGTGGCGCCAGCACCTCGTCGATTGCCGCGGCATCGACAGCGAAGCGAATGCCGCAGGTTCCGCCCTCCGTTCCTTGCCGCTGCATCCGCAGAGCGGTCTGGAACGCCAGAAATTCATCGCAGAGCAGACGCCGGTGGGCGGCGGAGCGCGCTGCGTTCCAAACCTCGGGCTCGGCATCGGGCGGCGGCCGGTGGATCTGCTGGAACGCCGCGCCGAGGTCGATCAAACCGAGGCGCTGCACGGTTGTCGGCGGCAGGTGCTCCGGCGGCGGCCGCAGGCCGCTGAGCGCCGCAGCGACGATGCGCCGCAAGACACCGGGCGTCAGCTTGCCGATGCGGCGATAGATCGGCACCAGGCCGCCGACATGCAGCCCCGCGTCGTCGGCATCGTGCTCGTCGCGCTCGATCACCGGGTTGACGAGTTGCGGGGCATCCTCGTAGGCGCCGACACGGCCGAACATCCACAGACGGTCGCCGGCGGCGATGGAGTTGGCGATGTACGGCTGACCGAACCACACGACATCCAGTTCGCCGGAGGCGTCCGCAACCCGCGCTTCCACGCGTCCACGGCGACCGCGCCGCGCCAGCCGGCAGCGCAGCACCTCGACCCGAAGCACACAATTCTCACCAGTCTGCACGGCCGCCACCTCGATGACCGATGACCGGTCCTCGTAGCGAAACGGCAAGTACAGCAACAGGTCTTCGACCGTCTCGATGCCGGCGGCGCCGAAACGCTGCGCCCGGGCCGGACCGACGCCCGGAATACGTTGCACCGAATCTGCGAGGCGAATCGAGCTCATCGGCAGCCGCTACAATCCAGGGTATGGAAAAAAGTGTCTCCGACGCAGGCGAGCACGGGCTGGACGTATTGATCGTCGCCGCCGTACCCGTTGAGCTGCGCCCGTTTGCAACGCGGCTCGGCGTGACAGAGCCGCTCGACGGCCTCGTGCAGGTTACACATTCCGAATGCCGCGTTGGCTTGCTCCCCGCCGGTATGGGACGGCCGGCCGACACTGTTTTCGCCGACGCCCTGGTGAAACTGCGGCCGGCCGCCGCCGTCAACGTCGGTATTGCCGGCGCGCTCCTCCCCGATCTGGGCTCCGGATCGACGTGGTTGGTCGACCACTGGCATGACCCCGACGAGCCCCACGACAAGACGGCGAGCGCCGACGCGGCATTGTCCCGACGACTCGCCGAGATCCTCGATACGGCAGGCGTTTCCTGGTCCCCGGCCACTGCGATCACCGTCGACGAGCCGCTGCACGACGCCGCCGCCCGCGACCGGCTGCACGCCGGCTCGCGAGCCCAACTGGTCGAGATGGAGGGCGGCCGTTGGGCCGCCATCGCCGCCGACGCCGGCGTCCCGTTCGCCGCCGTGCGCGTCGTCTCGGATCACGCCAACCGGGAGCTGCCCGGCATCGGCAAACCGCACGGTAAGCGCGCCTGGATGCTCAAGGAAGACGGCAGCGTGCACCGCCGCCGGTTGCTGTGGGCGTTGATCACCTCCGCGGCGTGGCGGCGACCCGTGTATCACTATCGCGAAGTGCGCGCCGCCGGCAACGATTTCGGCGCCGCCCTGGCCTCGCTGCACACCGTCGCGGGGGGGGGCGCCGCCCCCCCCCCCGCCGCCCCCCCCCCGGGGGGTGCCCCCACCCGCCCCCGGGCCGGGACTAGGAGC
>CBDUXW010000236.1:0-5612 GCA_965371275.1 uncultured bacterium
CCGAGCTTCCGGATATTGAGTCTTGCATTCCGCGCTACGAGCGGGTCATAGGTCCAGTACATTACGCGGATCCCCTGATGCAACAGCTCTTCCCGCTGGAAGTCCTTTAGGGCTTTGCCGATTCCGCTATCTCGGCATTGCTCGCGCACCGCGAGCATGTGAGACCAGTGGCATTGCTCGCCGTCTCTCCATCCTGCGATGCTATACACAATACCAACCAAATGACCGGAGGGGTCGAACGCACCAGCGACCACGCCGCCCACCTTTTGCGAGATCTGAAGTACCGCCGGAGGGACGCAATCGGCGAAGTGTGCGCCCCACGTCTCGCGCTGTAGCTCCACGCACGCGCGGTAGTCGTCCGTGGTGGTTAGGGATCGGATCGTGGGGTTCATTAACAGTGAGACGTGAGTCGTGAGTTGTGTGGCGTACGCGAAGCCGACGATCAAGCCGGTGGCCAACAACACCTTCGCCATGCGGTCGAAATGAGTGGTGGTGATGTAGCGCTCCAGGCCGAGCACCTTGCGGGTGATGATTACCAGCGTCAGCACCATCGCAAAGCCACTGAACACGGCGCCGGCAACGAAGTACGGCGGAAAGATGGTGGTGTGCCACCCGGGAACGATGCTGGTGGCGAAGTCGAACGAAACGATCGTGTGCACCGATACCACCAGCGGCGTCGCCAGCGCCGCGAGCAGCAGCGTGGTCATCTCGTAGCGTTGCCAGCTACGCACCGAGCCGCGCCATCCCAGCGACAGCCAGCCGTAAAACCTCCGGCGCCAACCGCCGGCGCGA
Source organism: uncultured bacterium (assembly GCA_965371275.1). Classification (GTDB taxonomy): domain Bacteria; phylum Acidobacteriota; class UBA890; order UBA890; family UBA890; genus CBDCBL01. The sequence goes on from CBDUXW010000236.1 coordinate 793, forward strand.
TCACGCAGGGTCGCGAAATCGGGAATCATGCCGACGTACCAGAACATCAACGAGACGGTGAAATACGTACCGATGGCGAAGACGTCCCACAGCAGGGGCGAGCGGAAGTTCACCCATAAGGGGCCCCGTGAGTTGGGGTACGGAAGCACCCAGAAAAACAGCCAGGGGCGCCCCATGTGGATCAACGGAAATATCCCGGCGCACATGACGGCAAAGATCGTCATGGCCTCGGCGGCGCGGGCGATCGACGTGCGCCAGCGCTGGCGAAAAAGCAGCAGGATCGCCGAAATCAAGGTGCCTGCGTGACCGATGCCGACCCAGAAGACGAAGTTGGTAATGGCGAAGCCCCACCCCACGGTGCGGTTGAGACCCCAAACGCCGATGCCCACCGCAATCGTGTAGCCGACGAGCGCAACGCCGAGCGACAGCGCCGAGGCGGCGACAACGAAGGCGATCCACCACATCCTGCCCGGAGCTCGTTCCAGCGGGGCCACGATCTCGGCGGTAACCTGCCCGGTCGGCGGATCCCCCGGAATCAAGATGTCGGCCACCGCGGCCTGACCGCGGCCGAGCTCGCCGCTCATGCCTCACCTCCGGCGCCGGCGTCGTGTGTATCGGCCTCGCCCTCGAGACCTTCGCGGTGTCGCACCTTCGCCAGATAGCTGACCGACGGCTGCACACCGAGCTCGGCGAGCACCTGAAATGCGCGCCCCTTGCCCCTCAAGCGGACGATCTCTCCTTGACGGTCGGTGGCGTCCCCGAAAGAGATGGCCTGCGCCGGGCAGCTCTGCTCGCACGCCGGACGCACCTCGAAGGTCGGCACGCCCTCCTTGCGGGCGGCTATGCGCGACGCCTGGATGCGCTGCGTGCAGAACGTGCACTTCTCCATGACGCCGCGCGACCGAACGACAACGTCCGGGTTCAAGGCCATGCGCTCCACCGGATCGGTCGGCTGAAAGTTGAACCAGTTGAAGCGCCGCACCTTATAAGGGCAGTTGTTGGCGCAGTACCGCGTACCCACGCAGCGGTTGTAGACCTGTTGGTTCAGGCCGTCGGCGCTGTGCACCGTGGCGGCCACCGGGCACACGGTTTCGCAGGGCGCGTTGTCGCAATGGGCACAGAGCATCGGTTCGAACAGGACGTCCGGATTCGCCGCGTCGTCGCCCACGAAGTAGCGATCGATCCGCAACCAGTGCATGTCGCGGTGTTGCACCATCAATTCCGGCCCGACGACCGGGATATTGTTTTCCACCTGGCAGGCCACCACGCAGCCGCCGCAACCGACACAGGCGTTGAGGTCGATGACCATTCCCCACTGCGGCGAATTTTTGGGGTGCACCGGCCACAAGCTGGCCTCCGGATGGTGGGGAGCGTGCACCTCGTCGTCGGCGGCGGCGACCTGATGGACGATGGGGCGGCCCTCCGTCTTCGCATGCACCTGAATGAGCGGCAGCTCGACGTGGTCGCCGGTCGGCTCGAGGCTCGCCGGCATTCCCGACCACGACAACCTGCCGTCCGCCGAGTATTCCAATAGCCGCGCCGAAATGTCGGCGGAACCCTCCTCATCGGCCAGCTCGGACACCGGCAAACCCAAGGGAACCGTCACAGTGTCGCGATGCTGGCCGGGCAACAGCACAACCGGCAACGACACCGCGCCCGAAGCGCCCGTCAACATGACCACGTCGCCGTTGCCGACGCCGAGCTCCTCGGCTCGTTGCGGCGCGATCCGGACGCACGGTGTCCATGACACCCGCGTCAGCGGATCGGGCAACTCGCGCAGCCACGGGTTGTGGGCGTGGTCACCGCCGCGCTGGCCGACCCCCGCAACGATCTCGACTTCTACCTGCGCGGCGGTGCTGCCCCCTTGCCCGGCGTCGCCCCGCAGCGCGGCAACCACGGCATCAATCTGCGCCGGCAACAGCACCTCCTCCTGCACCTGTTGCGAATCTCCGGCGGCTGTCTCATCCGGTGCCGCCTCGCCTGCCCACTCGCCGAGCCCGGCCGAGCGCACCATATCGGTCCAATACGCTTCAAGATCGGTCCCTGGTTCCCCGAGCTCCGCAAGCCATTGCCCGCGCACATGGTCGCGCCACTCGCCGGGCTCACCGGCCCAGCGAAGGAAGCTCTCCCCGGGATCTCGCGTGTCGAACAACGGCCGGATGGTCGGCTGGGCCAGCCGCCGGCGACCGACACGCACTTCGGCGTCCGACCAGCTCTCGAGCGGATGGTGCGCCGCCACCGCCATCCGGCAGGCGGAGGCAGTGGGATTGGGCCGCATGAAGACACCGACGCTGAGCGGTAGCTCGCGGATTGCGTGTACCAGCGCGTCGCCTTCGGGAAGCGCGGCACACAGATCGAGACCGAGGAAAAACACGGCGCCGGCGCGGCCGGCAAGAAGATTGTCGCGAAATTCGATGAGCGCGCCGTCGCGCCCCGCGACAGGTTGGTCGGGGCGATCGAAGCGCAGTGTCGTTGCTTCGTTGCCGAGGATCCGGTTGATGAGCGCCACGGCGAGCTGCTCGGCGGGTCGATTGGCGCTGCTGATCACGACGCTGTGTCCGACGTGTGCCACGAGATCGTCGGCAAGGCGCGCCAACCGGTCGACGCCGACCGCCGCCGCGGGCGGCGTGGCAAGTGACGGCAACAGTGCGGCGGCCGTTTCGCCGCCGCGACGCTCAGCCACCAGGCGCAACAGCCACAGTGCCGTGAGCTCGCGCTCCGCTGCCGTCGCGGGCCAGCGTTCGTCGGCGTTGGCGCCACTGAGCGACAGGCTGCCTTCGATCTGGATGTGCCGCGGATACGCCACCTGCGGATCATCCTCGGCGAGTCGTTTTTTCGCCGACCACGCCGCCACATTCGCCACCGGGTCGGGCCCGCTGCCGAACGGATCGGCGGCCAGACTCACCAGTACATCAACGTGCAGCAGGTCCGGCGCCGGCAGCCGCGCCCGCCCATCCAGTAGCTCATACGCTTCCGCCAGTGCAGAAGGCGCCTGCGGGTCGAGGTCGTGTTCCACCAATACCCCGCCGTAGGGCTCGAGGAACGAAGACACCGCGCTGCGGGTCGCAGGGCTGGTGATGGAACGGCTCACGACGTATACGCGCCCACCATCCTGCGCCGCGCGACGCAGCGCCTCACCCACCTGCCGGTCGACGTCGTTCCAGGTCGCCGGCGTGCCGTCGATCGTCGGACGCTGGAGACGACCCGGGTCGTAGAGCTCGCGCAGCTGTGCTTGCCCGATCGCACACAGCCCGCCACCTGACAGCGAATCATCGGGATTTCCCTCGAGCTTCACAGGACGGCCGTCGAGAACCTTGACGAGCATGCCGCAGCGGCTCGGACAGACGCCGCAGGTGCTCGCGTAGTAGGTCGGGATTCCCGGCGTGATTTCCTCCGGCGGCACCAGGTACGGCATGGCGTGCCGCACCGGGAGCCGTTGGCACGCCGACAAGCTCGCAGCGCTCAAGCCCAGGGCCTTGAGAAAACCGCGCCGGCTGGCGCTCGCCGGTTGCGGCGCTCCGGTACCCGGCAGCGCGCGCTCCGGCTCGAAGAACGGGGCGCGGTCGGGCGCACCGTTGTCGTCGAGCTGCATCCAGGGCGCGCCGGCTTGTCCCTTGGTATCGGTCATCGGTGGCACACGGAGCAGTCGGTCAATCGGGTGGCGGGTGCCGTCCCCAACTCGATCACCGGAAAAGCGGGTTGTACCGCGAGATCACCGAGCTCCGCGGCAGCGACTCCCAACGTGGGGTCGCGGCCGATCGGCGGTTGCTCGGTGCGATGACAGCTCACGCACCACCCCATGGTCAGCGGCGACTCCTGACGTACCAAACCCATCGACTCGACCGGGCCGTGGCATGTCTGGCACTCCAGGCCACCGGTGACCACATGGGCGCTGTGGTCGAAGTAGACATGGTCGGGAAGTTGATGCACGCGCACCCACTCGATGGGCTCGCGGTTCTCGAGGTGCGCGACCAGCTTGAGCACCTCTTCGTTTTCCTTCAGCACCTGCTCGTGACAATTCATGCAGATGCTCACCGGCGGTATGCCGGCGTAGCGGCCGCGCTCGGCGCCGAAGTGACAGTATTCGCAGTTGATTCGGGAGGTACCGGCATGTACCGCGTGCGAATAGGCGATGGGCTGCACCGGCTCGTAGCCTTGATTGTTGGTCTCGCAGCCGGCGGCCGCAATGAGCGCAACGACACTCCAAGACAGGAGCCCGCGCCGTGCGAACCGACCGCCGGCCGCGGCGGCCGCTCGCCACAGCTCGGTTTTCATCAGCACGGCATCTCCGTTTGCCGCAGCTCGGATTGCTTCAGCACGGTATCTCCGCGTTGCGCCGCGCGTAGAACCACCAGTTCACCGCCAAGCAGCTCACGTAGTAGAGCGCGAATCCGTACAGCGCGTACTCGGGACGACCGAGCTCGATCTGGGTCCCGAACACACGAGGAATAATGAAAGCGCCGTAGGCGGCGATCGCCGAGGTCCACCCCAACACCGGACCGGCGTGCTTGGGCTCGAAGATGATCGGGATCATTCGGAAGGTCGAGCCGTTGCCGATTCCAGTGGTGATGAACAGCAGCAGGAACAGCATCAGGAACGGAAAGAAGTACTCCTCCGGCGTCGCGCTCATCCCCGCCAGACGGACGTAGTACGCCACGCCGAGAGCCGAGCCGATCATCACGATCGTGTCCCAGTGCGTAACCCGGGCTCCACCCAGGCGATCCGACAACCACCCGCCGACCGGGCGAATCAGCGAGCCAACCAACGGACCCAGCCAGGCGTAGGCCAGCGGGTTCGGGGCGTTGGGGTTGAGCGAGCCG
>CBDUXW010000237.1:0-5612 GCA_965371275.1 uncultured bacterium
GGGGTTCATGAAGGTCCTGATCACCGGAATCACGGGGTTCGTCGGCTCGCACCTGGCAGAGTACATTCTGTCGCTGGACGACGAACACGAGATCTTCGGCACCTGTCGCTGGCGCTCGCGACGCGACAACACGGGAGACATCGAAGACCGGGTGCCGTTCTTCGAATGCGACCTGCGAGACGCTTCTTCGGTACGGAAGTTGATCGACGATCTGCGCCCGGATCGGATCTTCCACCTCGCCGCCCAGTCGTACGTGCCGACTTCGTGGAACTCGCCGGCCGAAACCATCACCAACAACATTCTCGGCCAGCTCAACATCTTTGAAGCCCTGCGCGAAACGGGTTGCGACGCCCTCATCCAGATCGCCGGTTCGTCCGAGGAATACGGGCTCGTGCATCCGGACGAGACGCCGATCACAGAAGACAATCCGCTGCGCCCGCTGTCGCCGTACGCCGTCTCGAAGGTCGCCCAAGACACGCTCGCGTACCAGTACCACCAGTCGTATGGAATCAAGGCGATCCGCACCCGCGCCTTCAACCACACGGGGCCCCGCCGCGGCGACGTTTTCGTAACCAGCAATTTCGCCAAGCAAATCGCCGAAATCGAGGCCGGGCTGCGCGACCCTGTCCTGCTCGTCGGCGACCTCACGCCGCAACGTGATTTCACCGACGTTCGCGACATCGTGCGCGCCTACTGGCTGTGCCTGGAGCATTGCACGCCCGGCGAGGTGTACAACGTCGCCAGCGGCAAGGCGTATCGCATCCAGGAGATTCTCGACCTGTTGTTGAGCCACAGCGAACGGGAAATCGAGGTACGCGAAGACCCGACCCGCCTGCGGCCCTCCGATGTTCCGCTGTTGTTGGGAGACAACACGCGGTTCTGTGAGGCCACGGGCTGGAAGCCGGAGATTCCGTTCGAGCAAACCGCCAAGGACCTGCTCGACTACTGGAGACAGCGGGTTCCAGCTTGACCGAGCGTCGATAAAACCGTCATGCGCAGCCTGATCACCGGGATCAGCGGCTTCGCCGGGGGACATCTGGCAGTCGAGCTGCTGGCTCGCGGCGACGAAATCACCGGAATCGACCGGATTCAGGGCCCCCAGCTCGCGGAATACGGCGAGCGCATCGCCTTCCATCAAGCCGACATCCGTGACAGCAGCGCCCTCGCTGCCGTCTTCTCGGAAGCACGGCCCGAGATCATCTTTCACCTCGCTGCGTTGACGCACGTGGCGCAGGCCTGGGATCAGCGCCGCGACACGCTGGACATCAACGTCATCGGCACCGCCGGTGTGCTCGAGGCGGCCGCAGCGCTCGACCCCAAGCCAACCGTCGTGCTGGCGTCCTCCGGGCAGGTGTACGGCCCGGCAACCGCCGATGGGGCGGCGTTCACCGAGGATCACCCCACCAACCCGCAGAGCCCGTACGCGGTCAGCAAGCTGTGTGCAGAGTTGCTGGCGCAGCAGGCGTGGCGTGGCGAAGGCCTACGGACCGTGGTCCTGAGGACGTTCAACTACACCGGACCCTGGCAGGTCCCGACCTTCGTGTGCAGCGATTTCGCGCGGCAGGTTGCCTGGGCCGAAGCCGGCCTCGGCCCGACCGAGATGACCGTCGGCAACCTGGCCGCGGCGCGCGATTTCAGCGATGTCCGGGACATCGTGAACGGATACATACTGGCCGCCGAACACGGCAAGCCGGACCGTATTTACAACTTGTCGAGCGGCAATGCCGTGCCGGTGCAACGTGTTCTCGATCATCTGATATCGGCAGCCTCCATCGACATCGACGTCCGCCAGGACCCCGATCGCGTCCGCAAGGTGGACCTGTCGATATTGTGTGGTGATTCCTCGCGGGCCCGCGAGGAGCTCGGGTGGCAACCTCGATTCACGCTCGACGAAACCCTCGACGCAGTTTTCGACTTCTGGCGAGCGCAGGCAGCCGCGGAGCCTTCGACCGGTGGTTGAGGGTGCCGGAGACGCCGTTTTGCTCCTTGCCGGCGTCGGCGGCGTGTGGCTCCTTGCCCGTTTGATTCGCTCTCGGGGCGGCTCGACGCGACCCTTCACCGACGCCACGACGCATGGCCAGCCGGTGACCGGTATCGTCGCCGCCACGCTGGTCGGCGCACCCCTCGCGGTGGTGGCACCACTCTCTACATGGCCCGTCTACATGTCGGCCGCCGCCATCGGGGCGTTCGCGACCGCCGCCATCACCGTGGCGACCGCGGAAATCGACAACGGCTTCGGCACGACGTTCTACTCGATTCCATGGCTGCGGCCGGTGGCGACATCGACTCCCGGTGCGGGCTCGGCGGCCGGCCTGGCGGCGGCCATCGGCGCCGCTTTCGCGATCCCCATGTGGGCCGGCGTGTGGGGCCTCGTCGCCCCCGGGGCAACAGCTCTCATCGCCGTGGCGGCACTCGCGGCGGCGGGATTCGATACCTGGCTGTGCGGTCGCCACGGCACGCCCGGCGGCGTCCCGCGACTCCGCCTGGGTATCGCGGGCGCCTTGCTCGGCGCTGCGGGGGCGGTGATTCTCGTCGCCTTCCTACCCTGATCGGGGCGGCGACTGTCGTCGCCTGCTGCACTGTTCGCGGCGGCAACCGTCGTCGCCTCCGGCCTGATCGGCGCGACCGTTCGGCGCCCCACGGGCACCATCGCCACCCTGTTACAATCATGGTGCTGGAGGTTGATCGCGATTCCGGCGACGCCTCGCGCAAGAAAACCTCGGAGAATCCTCGATGAATACGATCAAGACCGCGATGCTGTTGGGCCTGCTGACCGGGCTGTTGATGGCTTTCGGTGCTTATTTCGGCGGCCGGCAAGGCATGGTAATCGCGTTCGCGTTCGCCACCATCATGAACCTCGGCAGCTATTGGTTCTCGGCAAGCATCGTGCTGAAGACCTCCGGTGCCCGGCCCGCATCCGCGGAGCAATATCCGGTCTTGCATCGCATCACGGATCGTTTGGTCGCCCGCTCCGGACTGCCGAAGCCGGGGCTCTACGTGATCCCGTCACCCTCGCCCAACGCCTTCGCCACGGGTCGCAACCCCGAGCATGCGGCGGTTGCCGTTACCGAGGGAATCTTGGAGCTGTTGAGTGAAGACGAGCTCGAGGGCGTGGTCGCTCACGAGCTCGCACACGTCAAGAACCGCGACATTCTGATCTCTTCGATCGCCGCGACGATTGCCGGAGCCATCATGATGCTCGCCTACATGGCGCGCTGGAGCGCCATCTTCAGCGGCGGCCGCAACCGCGATGGCGGCAACATCTTCGCCGTGCTGGCAATGGCGATTCTGGCGCCACTCGCCGCCATGCTCGTACAGATGGCGATCTCGCGGACACGCGAGTACAAGGCCGACGCGACGGCCGCCGAGATGATCGGACACCCTCAGGGACTCGCCAACGCGCTGCGCAAGCTCGAGGCGGGCAGCCAGCGCGTCCCGATGCAAGCGTCGACGGCCACCTCGCACATGTACATCGTCAAGCCGGCGATCGGGAGCATGGGCAACTTCTTCTCGACGCATCCGCCGATGGAAAAGCGCATCGAGCGTCTCCTGCAGCGGCCGGGGCCGAGTTCGATTATCTCGTAGCGGGCACGCACGAACAGCGACGCGCCGTTTATCTCGTAGCAGGTGCGCACGAGCAGCCACGCGCCGCGTAACCCCGTAGTAGGCGAATACGAAGAGCCACACCTCGCCTGCCGGGCCCCAGCCCCCCTTTTCGGGACACCTGCATACTTTTTTCTATTTACGTCTTGACTTCGAATCTCGATCAGCCGTATTGTCGCCAGTGGTCGCAGATGGACCGAAGTGGCTAGCAATGGGAAAAGTTGGCTGACCGTCCCAAAAACGATGGCCGCATCAACGGAGATCGAAATTCGATGCTACGGGGCAACCAACCGGCTACTGTCGATGACAAGGGCCGAATCAAGATCCCGACCTCGTTTCGCACTGCAATTCGCGAGAATTTCGGTAACGAGGTCTTTCTCACCAGTTTCGAAGGTGAGCACGCACGGATCTATCCCCTTCCCGTCTGGACGGCCCTCGAGGAACGTATCAAGGGGTTGCCGTCGATGAATCCTTCGCGCCAGAAGCTCCTCGACCGCGTCAACTACTACGGTCACGTGACGACAATGGACAAGCAGGGGCGCGTTCTCATGCCCCCGTTGCTCCGCGACGCCGCCTCTATCAGCGGCGAAGTCGTCGTCATGGGCCAAATGGACTATTTGGTGGTCTGGAACCACGAGATCTTCCGCCAGCGCCTCGTCAACGAGCCGTTGCGCATCGAAGATTTCGAAAAACTCGCTGAGTTGGGCATCTGATGATTACCGTCGCACCGGTCCAGGCGCCCACCAGCCCGTCGCGGCTGCCTTGGCCGCAGGAATTGGACGCGCGCACGACGATGGAGCGAGGCCCGATACATCGCCCCGTAATGGTCGACGAGGTGCTCGACTATCTTGCCCACGGCGGCGGCATGATCATTGATGCGACGGTCGGCGGCGGCGGCCACGCCGCGGCCGTCATGGCCGCGTGCCCGACGTGCACGGTGATCGGACTCGATCGTGACACGGAGACCCTCGACGTCGCGCGCAAACGCTTGCAGCCCTGGGCGGATCGCGTTCAGCTACTCGGCGGCGACTACCGTCACCTACCCCAAATGGCCTTCGATCGGCGCTGGTGGCCGATTTGCGGCATCGTGGCGGATCTCGGAATTTCCTCTCTGCAACTCGATTCGGCCGAGCGCGGCTTTTCGTTTCAGCGCTGCGGGCCGCTCGACATGCGGATGGATCGAACATCAGAGCTCACCGCTGCCGATCTGGTTAATGAGCTTGATGCTGATGCATTGGCGTCTATTCTGCGGCGCTACGGCGACGAGCGATACGCCTCCCGAATCGCTCGCGCCGTAGTCGCCGCACGAAGCGAGACGCGGCTGCGCACAACCGACCAGCTGGCCCAGATCGTCGCCCACGCTATGCCTCGCGTACCGCAGCACATACACCCGGCGACCCGAACCTTCCAGGCCTTGCGTATCGCCGTCAACGACGAGCTCAACGGCTTGTACGAGTTCGTCGTCGGCGCCGCCCGCCTGCTCGGTCCCGGCGGTCGTCTGGTGATGATCACCTTCCACTCGCTGGAGGACCGGCTGGTCAAACAGGCATTCCGGTACCTGGCCAACGATTGTGTGTGCCCGCCGCGCCTGCCGCGCTGCGCCTGCAACAAGTTTTCAGAGGTGAAGATTCTGACCAAGCGGCCCCTCAGGCCGCGAGCCGCCGAGATCGAGGTCAATCCTCGGTCGCGGAGCGCGCACTTGCGCGCCTTGGAGCGGCTCTAGATGAGGGGCGTGACGTCGGATTGGATTCAACGAGTGTCCGGAGCAAGTGACCCCGAGGCCCAGCTAGACCAAAATGAGTTGTAAACTGCCTCCCTTTACAACCCTGGCTAGCATTCGCCCCTGGCTTTCGGGGCCACGCTCCGGATTTATTGTTCCCCTGTCGACCCCGGAGGGTTGAAGATGGCCGCCATTCGTCGCCCCAGGGTAGTCAACGGTCCTCTGGTCAAGAGGCGCGAGCCGGATAGGTTCGGCGATCTGGCCCGCATGACCCTGCTGGGCTTGCTTC
>CBDUXW010000238.1:0-5586 GCA_965371275.1 uncultured bacterium
CTGGTCTGCGCCGGCCGCCACTTGCCGGAGGTCGCAGCCGGCCTCGCCGAGCAGTACAGCACCCACGTCGGCGAAGGCGCGACGCTCCGATACGCGCACGAAGCCGTCGTGGGACAGGCACGTCCGATTCTCTGGACGCTTTTCGGGGCGGTCAGCCTGGTTTTGTTGATCGCCTGCGCCAACGTCGCCAACTTGCTGCTCGGCCGCTCGGCAACACGACGCCGGGAAGTCGCGGTACGCATGGCGCTGGGTGCCGGACGTGGGCGGCTCATCCGCCAAATGCTGGCGGAGTCGACGCTTCTCGGTTGTCTCGGGGGCGCCCTCGCCGCCCCTGTGGCATGGACGCTGGTGGCCGCATACCGCACGCTGCTCGGCGCCTCGCTGCCACGCCTGGAAACCGTGGCGATCGACGGCAACACGTTGCTGTTTTCCGCCTCGATCTCGGTGGCGGCCGGACTGTTGCTGGGCATCATCCCCGCCATCCACGGCACGCGTGGCCGGCTGCAATCGTGGCTGAAGTCGGGCGACCGAGCGGGTAGTAGCGACCGCAGCAGCAACGTCCTGCGCCAATCGTTGGTCGTCGCCGAGATCGCCATGTCGGTGGTCCTGCTGGTCGGAGCCGGCCTTCTCGTGCGTAGCTTCGAGCGGGCGCTGCGCGTCGACCCGGGGTTCGAGCCCGACAATGTGCTGACGGCATATATCCGATTGCCGATGTCCTTCGTGGACACCGAGGACTGGCCGCGCGCGGTCGCGTTCTTCGGAGAAGCGATCGAGCGACTCGAAGCCCTTCCGGGCGTGGAAGCGGCGGGCGCCGCGTACCAGCTGCCAACCGACGGCGGCTGGAGCAACGCCTTTTCGTTCGTCGGCCGGCCGCAGCCACTCGACGGCGAGTACCCCTCCGCCATCTTTCGCCCGGTGACGCCGGGCTTCTTCGAGCTCGCACGAATTGATCTGCTCGGCGGCCGGACGATCACCGAGGCCGATCATGCGTCGGCGCCGCGGGTGGTGGTTGTCAACCAAGCGTTCGTCGACCGATTCTTTCCCGACGGTGAAGACCCGATCGGCAAACGCCTCGACTACGGCAACTGGTGGGCCGGCGGCCCCCCGGAATACGAGATCGTCGGCGTGGTCGAGAACGTCCGCTTCGCCGGCCGCACGGGGGACACGTATGCGGCCACGTATTTCCCACACGCCCAACAGCCGGTACGCGAGATGTCGCTGCTGGTACGAACGGAAGTATCCCCGATGCAGCTCGCCGCGGCTTTGCGCACCGAGATCGCGGCAATCGACGCGGAGCTTCCGGTAGACAACATCGCGACACTCGAGGAGCACCTCGCCGACGACGAAGTTGTGCGGCGCGGCGTCGCCGCGATGGGCGGCTTCTTCGCCGTCAGCGCGCTGCTGCTGGCAGCGATGGGCATCTACGGAGTGATGAGCTTCGCCGTAGCACAGCGCACCCGCGAGCTCGGCATCCGGATGGCCTTGGGCGCGCGCGGGGCCGATCTGCGCGCCATGGTGATCAGGCGCGGCCTCGGCCTAGCCTTCGGCGGCCTTGTTCTCGGGTTATCGGGTGCCGCAACGCTGTCGAGATTCATCGAAACGTTGCTGTTCGAGGTCGAGCCCGCCGACCCGGCAACGCTCGTCGCCGTCAGCCTATTCCTGGTGGGCGTGGCTTGTTTGGCCTGTTGGCTGCCGGCGCGGCGCGCCACGCGCGTCGATCCGATCATCTCGTTGCGCGCCGAATAGACCGTTCCCCGGCATCGTGCCGGAACAGGAGCTACGGGCGGCCGGCTAGGGCATCCGCCGCCGGAAGACGATCTCGAACGACAGGTGCTCGCCTTCTCGTTCTACTTCGAGCGTCATCCTGTCGCCCCAGCTCTTGGTCGCCTCCAGGCGCTTGAGCGTGGCGCGATCCGGCACCGGGGTGCCGTCGATGGCGACGATCGCGTCGCCGACCTGGACGCCGGCCTCATGCACCGCCGAGCCGTGGGGCACGATGATGATCGCCACGGGGTCGCCTTCATTTTCCTGGCGTGTCGAGATGCCGAGGCTCGGGTACCGGGGATTCGGCTCCGGCGCGACACCCCAGACGAAATCGGCGTAGGACGCCTGCACCTCGTGCCGCGGCCTCCCCTGGTCGTCGGCCACCGGCACCGGAATCAACGTCTTTACCGTGCCGTCGAACCACAGCTCGGCCTGCCGCTGGATGCCGAGGCCGTAAGCCACGTGCCCCGAGCCCACCAGCACGACCATGATGGCGTCCGGCCGCTCCCGCAGCGCCTGCACGCTGTTGTAGGCCATCGTCGCGTCCCAGGTGCACTGCGCCTCGAACATCGAGAACAACGCGTCGTCGCTGACCTCGTGGGCGCCACCGGGCGGACCCATGTAGGCGCGGAACAAGCGCAGGTGACCGTCGTTATCGGTATCGACACGCGGCGGAATGTGGGCAGCTTCTTCTTCCGTCAGACCGCTGAACCCCTTCTGGCGCACGGCCGAAACCACCGGCCGCGGTGTGTTCACGGCGACGATGGAAATGCGTTCGTCGCGGGCGAACAACAACACGTCGCGGTAGTAGCCCCAGTTGTATCCCCAATTGTGGTACCAGCGCGACAGCTCGACGAAGCCCTTCTCGGTGAGCAATCCCTGCACCCACTGGTCGAGAAACGGCTGCTCGGTGTAGGGGTACATCTCGAGGCCGATCATCACCTCGCGCCCCGCCGCTACGAGCTCCGTGATGACGGCGAGCTGTACACGATGCGCCTCCATGCTGTTGTGCGACTCGCCGATCAACAGCAGGCGGACGTCGGCAAGCCGGGCAGCGAAGGCGTCGGGTGTGAGCGACTCGGCGGTGTGGGAATTGACGATGCCGTCGAGAACCACCGCCACCTTTTGGTCGCGACGGGCGGGATCGCCGACATCGAGATCCAGGACGTCCTGCGCGATCGCGGCTGCCGGCCACAGCAGCAGGGTGAGAACGACGGCCGGCGCGATGATTCTCCGATGGTCGGCCTGTCTGACTGTGCCTCGAATTTGCGCCCTCGCGCGCCTGCTTCTGGTACCGATCATCACCTGCCTATGCTCCCGGAAACATCGGCGGAAAATCGAGCCTGCCCGCCGCTGCGTTGTTGAGTAAGAACGCCAAGCGTACGCCCGCCTGTTGCATGCGCCGCTCGACGATCGGCGCGGCGCGCTCGTAGTAATCATCGCCGAGCTTGCCGTCAGGCGGAACGTCGTAGACGAGAGTCTTGACCACTTCGTACGACTCGCGCGACCAACCGACCACGTCGAAGTTCTCCCATGCGGCAGCCTGCGCCGCGGTGATCTCCGCATTCAGGCGGCGCGCCGTGGCCGCTGGGTCGTCGTAGTAACCCATCCGCTCCGGGATCGCGTAATCCCAAATACCGTGCAGGTTGCTCGGGCTCTCGTCGTAGAACCGCGCAACGGTGTCGTTGCCGCCGCGATCGTAGGCGAAGCCGGTGTGCAAGGGCTGGTGTAGATCGCCGACGAAATGGCCGACGAACTTGAGTGCGTTGGCCCGGCGGATCTTCATGCTCGTGCTGTCGCCGGGGTCCGTCGCCAGGTAGTTGGCATAGCGCACGACCGCAAGCTGCACGCAGTCGTAGTTGGCGCAATCGCGCTCCATGATGATCTGATCGGCGCCGGGCTCGGCCAGGTTCATGAAGTGATACTCGTACGTCGCCCGGTGATCCTCGCGGCGTGAGATATCGGGCCACACACACGACTCATAGAACGTCGGCGACGGCTTAGGGTCGGCCGCGCGGACCGCAAACACCATGTCGCGCGCCTCATCGGTGAGTCGTTGGAAGGCGATCTCGCAAATGATGTGGTGTCCGGCGAAGGCCCACATGGCGGCCGCGGTTTCGCCACCGGCGGGCGCTCGGGCCGGTGCGATCGCTCCGACGACGGGCCTTGCGGCTGCGGCCTCTCCGCTGCCGGGCAACCCGGCGGCGGACACGGCTGTAGCGAGCAGGGTAACCGTTGCGACAGCGCCGGCGACTTGCATGTCTTTCTTCCCCTTCAGACGATCAGACGGATCGCCTCGTCAAACGAGCTCTCCTCGCCCACGCACCCGACAAGCGCACTGCGCCCGTAGCCGCGCGCCCGCAGCACGTCGAGGCAGCGACCGGCGCGTTCCGCCGGCACACTGGCAAGCATGCCGCCCGCAGTTTGCGGGTCGAAGATCAACGGATAAGCGGCGTGTGCGGCCGCCACGTCGACGTTAACAACGGCGCGCCGCAACCGCACGTTCTGCGGCTGCAGTGAGGAGAAAATTCCCTTGCCGATAACCTCGAGGGCGCCGTCGAGCAGCGGAATCGCATCCAGTTCGAGCTCGGCCTCGACACCCGAGGCCTTGGCCATCTCCACCAGGTGCCCGAGAAGGCCGAACCCGGTGACGTCGGTCATCGCCGTGGCGCCATGCTCGACGAGGCAGTGCGCCGCGCCGCGGCTTGACTGCGTCATCGAGCGCAGCGCCGCCTCGATCCATCGTCCCTTGGCCTGGAGGCGCATGTCGGCGGCAAACAATGCACCGGTGCCCACAGGCTTGGTGAGAATGAGCTTGTCTCCGGGGTTCATGCCGGCCTTGCTGAGCGCCGTCCCCGCATCGATCAACCCGTTCACGGCGAAGCCGAGCGCCAGTTCCGCCCCCTCGCTGGTGTGACCGCCGACCAGCGCCGTGTTCTCGGCGTTGAGAACTTCGAGCGCCCCGGAGAGGAGCTGCGTCAGGTCGGCCTCGACCTTGTCCTCGATCCCGTAGGGAATCGTGACCGTGGCCAGCGCCGTTTGCGGCTCGGCGCCCATGGCGAATACGTCGCCCAACGCATGCTGCGCCGCCACCTTGCCGAAGGCGTACGGGTCGTCAATGAAGGAGCGAAAAAAGTCGACCGTTTGCACGAGCTGCTTGCCGGCAGGCACCTCGACGATAGCCGCGTCGTCGGGGGCGTCGAGACCGACGATCACATCGTCGCGCGCCAGCGGCTCGAGTCGCTCGAGCGCCTGCCTGAGCACCGTGCTGCCGACCTTGGAGCCACAGCCGCCGCAGCGCATGGCCACCGAGCTGATCTTCTCCAGCGCTGCCCAACGGGCCGCCTCGTCGGAACCGGGCGCTACGAGCGAATCAGGGACCAGCCGCACGTCGACCTCAGGCTGCGGCTTGCCGTCGTCATCTTCCATTGCCGGCAGCACGTTGAACTTGTCCATGAAGCGCCGGTCGATGCGGTCTTTCCACTTCCACACCCAGCGGCCTTCGAGAGCCCAGGCGCCGCGCGACGCCACGGCGAACTTATCGCCGGTCGAGACCAAGCTCAGGAATTTTGCCTGCGGCCGGAAGGGCACGACCTCCTCGCCGAGCAGGCGAAGCCGCAGGTTCTCCGTGAGCGGCGGGCCCTGCCGCACGGCGAATACGCCGGCCTTGGGACGCGGGTGGTTGACCACGTCGGCGACGTCGCCGACGGCGAAGATG
This sequence comes from uncultured bacterium, assembly GCA_965371275.1. Classification (GTDB taxonomy): domain Bacteria; phylum Acidobacteriota; class UBA890; order UBA890; family UBA890; genus CBDCBL01. The sequence goes on from CBDUXW010000238.1 coordinate 5,483, forward strand.
TCGGGAAACGACGACGACTGCAGCCCATCGTTTACCTTGATGAATCCGCGCTCGTCGACTTACAGGCCGCTGTCACCCGGCCAGTCGGCGGCCCCCCCCGTGGT
>CBDUXW010000239.1:0-5584 GCA_965371275.1 uncultured bacterium
CAGGTAGAGCATGCCGGGACGCTCCGGGTCCTCGCGCACAACGTGGGCGTAGCTGAGCATGCCGCGCGGAATGCCGCTGGTAATGCGCGTCCACGAGCCCCCGAAGTCCTCGGTTCGGTATACGTAGGGATCGCGATCGTCTACCTGGTGAAAGTCGACGGCGATGTAGGCGCTGCCGAGGTCGAAGCGCGAGGCTTCGATGCTGCTCACCGTCCCCCACGGCGGCAGACCTTCGATGTTCGCCGTGACGTTCGTCCAGCTCTCGCCGCCATCGCGCGTCACGTGCACGAGTCCATCGTTGCTGCCCGCCCACAGAACGTCCGGGTCGAGCGGCGACTCATCGATCGCGAACAGCGTCGTGCCGTAGTCGACGCCGACGTTGTCGAAGGTCAAGCCGCCCGAATCGACCTGCTTGGTTTCATCGTCGGTGGTCAGGTCGGGGCTGATCTCCCGCCAGGTGGTGCCGCCGTCGATGGTCTTGTGGACATACTGGCTGCCGACGTACAGCGTCCCGGGGGCGTGGCGCGACACCACCACGGGGTAGCTCCAAACCCAGCGGTACTTGAGGCTGCGGGGCGACTTGCCGACCGGGGTCTCGGGCCACACCTGCACATTGGTGACATGCCCGGTGCGCAGGTCGTAGCGGGTCAACACCCCCTGCTCGTTGGATGCCCAGACGATGTTGTTGTCGAAGGGATCGGGAATCGCCCAGCCGGCCTCGCCGCCGCCGACGGAATGCCAGTTGCCGCCGGCAAGGCTGTTGCTCGGCCCGCGGCGCGTCGGCCCGTCCTGGCGGTTTCCGTAGACGAAATACGGCACCTGGTCGTCGACGGCGACGTGATACATCTGCGCCACCGGAAGATCCGGGCTGTACCACGAGTCGCCGCGATTGACGCTGATGTGCACACCGCCGTCGTTGGCCACCAGCAGGCGGTCGGGCATCACCGGGTCGATCCACATGTCGTGATTGTCACCGCCGACACCGCCCAGAATCGTGCCGGTATCGCCGCCATCGAGGGTGTGTGCCATACGGGTGGCCAGGAAGTACACCTCGTTGTCATTGTCGGGCGCCACCACGAGGCGTGTGTAGTAGTGCGGACGGGTGTGGTACTGCTGGTCGCGGGAGATCAGCCGCCAGGAATCACCGCCGTCGTCGGAGCGCCAGAGGACTCCCTTGAACTCGTACTGGTCGGTCTCGATGAGCGCGTAGATACGCTCCGGGTTGCTGGGCGCGTAGGCAACCGCGATCTTCCCGGTCGGCGGCTCGGGCAACCCATCCGTCGCCCGCTCCCATGTGTCGCCGCCGTCGTGGGTAACGAACACCCCGCCATTCGGGCCGCCACTGGTGCGCTGCCAGGTCTTGATGTTGATGGGCCACATGCCGGCGACCAGATTGCGCGGGTTGGCCGGATCCATGGCGATGTCGGAGGCGCCGGTGTCTTCGCCGACAAAGAGCACGCGCTCCCAGGTCTCGCCGCCGTCGACGGTGCGGAACACGCCGCGCTCCGGCTGTGGACCGTAGGCCGTGCCCACGGCCGCAGCGTAAACGATGTCGGGATTGTCCGGATGGATGATAACGCGGCCGATTCTGCCGGTCTCACGGAGCCCCATGTGCTGCCAGGTCTTGCCGGCGTCGACCGATTTGTAGATCCCGTTGCCGATGGAGATGGCGCTGCGGATGTTCGTTTCGCCGGTACCCGCCCACACCACATTCGGGTCGGAGATCGACACCGCCAACGCGCCGATCGAGGCTACGTCCATGTCGTCGAACACCGGCTCCCAGTTGAGGCCCCCATCGGTCGATTTCCAGATGCCGCCCGACGCGGCGCCCGCGTAGATGAGATCGCGGTCGCCGGGGTGGCCGGCGATGGCGATGACGCGGTTGCCTTCGGGACCGATGTGCCGGTAGCGCAGCGCTCCATACGTGGACGGATCGAGTTCCTGCGCCGCGAATGCCGGTGCCGAAACCGCCAGCGCCAGGCTCAACGCCGCGGCGATGATTGCGTAGCGAAGGGGGTGTTCACTCATCGTCGATCTCCTCCAGCAGCTCACTGACCCGCCCGAGTCCTTCGATCAGCACGTCGCGTTCGCCGCCGATGCCGAAGCGCAAGTGGCCGTCCATGCCGAAACAGTCGCCGGCGATCACCAGGACGCTCTTTTCTTCGCGTAAGCGCGTAACGAGCTCGGTCGAATTGATGTCCATCGGGTAGCTCACAAAGGCCATGCCGGCGGCTTGCGGGGGGACGAACCCGAAGCCTTCTCGCGCCGCCAGCCATTCCTGCATCACCGGCAGGTTGCCGCCCAGCTGCGCCCGCGAGCGCGCCAGAATGCGCGGCCTCATCTCCGGACTCAGCGCCCGTACGCCAACCAGGTTGCTGAGCGGCGAGGCGGTGATCGACGTGTAGTCGTGGGCGCTCCACGAAGCGGCGATCATGGCTTCCGGCCCGACCAGCCAGCCGACCCGGAGACCCGGCAAGGCATAGGCCTTCGACAGGCCGCCGGTGACCACGGCCTTGTCGTACATTCCGTAAAAGCTCGGCGACTCCTTACCGTCCAGCTCGGTGCCGCGATAAACCTCGTCGCTGTACAACCACGCGTCGACCTCGGCAGCGATGCGGACGATCTCCTGCATGGCGTCGGCATCCAGTAACGCGCCGGTCGGGTTGTTGGGGTTGCACACGGCGATCATCTTGGTGTGCGGCGAAACAGCAGCGCGCAACTCGTCGAGGTCCGGTACCCAGCCGTCTTCGAGCCGCAGGTGGAAAGGCCTGACGTTGACGCCGAACGAGCGGGCAACGCCCCAGAGCTGCATGTAGTTGGGCAACATCATGACCATCTCGTCGCCCGCTTCCAGCAAGCTCCAGGCGGCGCAGAAGTTGGCTTCGGCCGATCCATTGGTCACCAGGATGTTGTCGAGGCCGGCGCCGTCGTACACCCTGCTGATCGCCTGCCGAAACTCGATCGAGCCGTTGGTTTGCCCATAGCCCAGGCGGATGTTGCCGAGCTCAGCGAGCTCCTCCGGCTCGAGCAACTCGGCGAGCGTGTACGGGTGAATGCCGCTTTCGGTGAGGTTGATCTCTACCAGGTTCTCCCACAGCGACTGAACCCGCTCGAGCTCGAACGTTTCGATCTTCACTTGGGCATCTCCCAGGGCTCCCAGTCGATGCCCTCGATGTACTTTTTGAGCCAGCGGAACTCCTCGACGAGCTGCACGCGCGCCAGCCGCGGCTCCTCGATGCCATGTCCCTGCCGGGGAAATTTGATGTAGCGCACCGGCGCCTTGCCGATATCGCGCAGCGCAGTGAAGAACACCAGGCTCTGACCGACGCTCGAGGTCTCGTCGCGGCCACCGTGAAAGATGATCGTCGGCGTGGTGACGTTCTTCACGTGCGTGATCGCCGAGCGCTTGGCCCATTCTTCCGGGTTGTCCCAGTGAGTGCCGCCGATGTACCAGAGCGTCACGTCGAAGTTGAAGCCCGGGCCGGTCTCGCCGGCCCAATTGCTCACCATCGCGCCGACCGAGGCGGCCTTGAAGCGATCGGTCTGGGTGATCGTGTAGCCGGTGGCCACACCGCCCCAGCTCCAGCCGCGCACGCCGAGGCGCTCAGGGTCGACATCGCGGTTATCGATGGCGTAGTCGACGCCTGTCATCATGTCGATGAGCTCGCCGTCGCCGACTTCGCCCATGAGCCCGCGCAGCAACTCGTCGCCATAACCGCTACTGCCGCGGGCGTTGGGCGCCAGAATCGCGTAGCCGAGGCCGGCGAGCACCTGGAACTCGGGGTTGAAGCCGTTGGTTGCGGCGGCCGCCGGGCCACCATGGATATCGACAACCAACGGCTGCCGCTCGCCCGGCTGATGCGCCAGGGAGTTCATGAACACCCCCTCGATCTGCATGCCGCCCTTGCCGCTCCAGTTCAGGAGCTCGCCGTCGGCAACGGCGATTGTGGTGCCGATCGCCGGATTGGCGTCCGTCAGACGGATCGGGTCGCCGTCGCTGAGGCTCACCGACCACAGGTCCGCCGGCGTGGTGAAGTTCCCGTAGGAAAAGACCGCGCGCTCACGGTCGGCGGAATAGGCCAGCGCCCGTAGAGTGCCGCGGCGATCGGTGAGCGGCGAAACCTCGTCGGTGCCCACATCCAGCCGGTACAGGTTGGTGTCGGTGCCGCGGGATTCGTTGAACAAGATGCCGCGGCCGTCGGTGGTCCATGCCACGTTGCCGACCTCGCCCTGATCCTGGCCGTCGAGGCGGCGCGCCTGGCCCGACGCGACGTCCATGATCCAGAAATAACCGTTGCGCAGATCGAAATCGACGTCAGAGGGGGCTCTATACAGGAACGAGTTGCCGTCCGGGGCCCACAGCGGATTGCGCTCGGCCGACCGATTGTCGGTCAGGCGGGTGAGCTGCCCGGAAGCCCGCTCGTACAGATACAACTCCGACATGAAGGGATAGTTGCGACGGCTGTCAGGCCTCGCCGACAACACCACCCGTTGTCCGTCGGGCGAAACATCGAACGCGTCGACGCGGAAGTCCTCGTCCGTCAACCGGGTCTCTTCATCGGCCGCAATGTCGTGTACCCACAGATTGCGGAAGCGCTCCTCGTGCTTGCCGTTGGGTGCCTCGTCGACGAACACGGGATCGAGGCCGAGGTCGTGCTGGCGTTGCTCTTCTTCGCTGCGTTGCTCGTCGGCGGAAAAGAAGATCGCGCTGCCGTCGGGCGCCCATCGATAGCCGCCTATACCGCCCTTGTGCCGGGTAAGCTGGCGCGCCTCGCCGCCGTCTGTCGGCAGGCCGAACACTTGCGCCTCATCGTCGACATTACGAATGAAGGTGAGGCGGCCATCCGGCGCGAAACGAAACGAGCGGCCGCCGGCATCGCCGATGTACGGGCGCGCCTCGCCGCCGGAGAACGGAACCATGAAGTATCGCGTGCGGCGCTGGTTCTCGTCCCAGTCGAGCTCAGAAAGAGAATAGAAGACCTGCGTGCCGTCGGGTGAGACCAGCACGTTGCCGACGCGCACGAGCCCCAGCAAATCATCGACGGTCATGGGGCGCGCCGTAGCCTGCGTGGCGCCCTGTCCGGCAGCCGTGGTTGTCGAGACATCTGCAACCAGCACCAGGCTGCAGCAAAGCAGAACTAGCGAGAGCGTGTCGCGTAGGCGTCCGCGACGAGGAAGTAGGCGTCGCATTGTGCGGCCTCCCGAGGATGACGAAGGCGGCACCGAGGCGGGATCCGGCGGCGAAGTGCGCGATGACAAGCCACGTTGCTCCAGTGCCTTGTCGGGCGGTGGCAACGGAATGGCCCCGCGGCTCCGACGCCGCCACCATATCACCTGTCGGCGTCGATGAGCTCCCGCAAGGCGCGCGTGTGGCCCGGACCGGTGCCGCAGCAGCTTCCCACCAGGCGCGCCCCGAGGCGCAGCCAATCGGCCGCGTAGCGGGCGTACGCCTCCGGCTCGACACTGTCTGTATTCACCCATCCCACCTCATCGTCGGCGTAGCCCACGTTCCCATACGCTCCAAAAGGCAGCGACACGGCCGTGGAAAGCTCCGTCAGCGGCGTCATCAGATCAGGCGCCGGGG
>CBDUXW010000240.1:0-5584 GCA_965371275.1 uncultured bacterium
GATCTGACGCAGGAAGAACCCGAGCGCGACACGATCGCCGGACCCTATGACGCGGAGGAGCTGCTCGAGCTTCCCGGCAACCTGATGAGCGGGCGCTCGCCGCAAGGCACTTCGTACACCCTGATGTCGAGCGACGGTACCCGCGTATATCTTCAGGGCGAAGGCTATGCCGAGGACTACAAGCCGACGCCGTTCATCGACGCCGTCAACCTCGCCGACAAGAGCAAAGAACGACTCTTCGAGGGCTCGAAAGACAGCTTCGACCAGCCGCTGGCGGCGCTCGATGACGATCTCGAGCGCATCGTCGTGTCGCGGGAGGCGCCGACCCGGTTTCCGCAGAGCTACCTGTACGCGAACGGCTCGTTCGAGCAGCTCACGCAGAACGCCGATCCGTTTCCCGAGATCACCGCCGCGCAGCGTCGCAACTTCGAGTTCGAGCGTCGCGATGGCGTCAAGATTCGGGGTCGGCTGTCGTTGCCGCTCGATTATGTCGAAGGCACCAAAGTCCCCGCGGTTTTTTGGACTTACCCGCGCGAGTACAACAGCGCCGAGGACTACCGGCGGAGCGTGTTGCGCGGCACGAACCTGAACCGACACTCGCGCCTCAGCTTCCGCAGCAACTCGGATTTGTGGCTGACGCAGGGCTACGCGCTGGTGATTCCCGACATCCCCATCATCGGCGATCCCTACAACGATAAGTTCGTCCAACACCTGGTCGACGGCATGTACGCCGCCATCCGCGCGGTCGATGAGATGGACATCATCGACGTCGACAAGCTCGGTCACGGCGGCCACAGCTACGGCGCCTTCACCACCGGCAACATCCTCGCCCGGTCGCCGTTCTTCAAGGCGGGTATCGCCGGCGACGGGGCCTACAATCGCAGCCTCACGCCAACCGGCTTCCAAGGCGAGCGGCGTGACATCTGGGAGGCGCCGCACATCTACATCGAGATGTCGCCGTTTTTCGTTGCCGACCAGATCGACACGCCGATGCTGATGTATCACGGCATGGACGACAACAACACGGGCACCTGGCCCATCCAGTCCGACCGCATGATTCACGCGCTCACCTCGCTGGGCAAGACCGCGGTGTTGTACAAATACCCCTACGAGTCACACGCGCCGCGGGCTGTCGAGCAGCAGCTCGACCTATGGGCCCGCTGGGTCGACTGGTTCGATTTCTACGTCAAGGGCGAGCAAGACGATGACAAGCTCACCGATCCCCAGGGGAGTCAACGATAATGGCTGAATTCACCCTCAACGTGAACGGGCGCAACCACACGATCGATGTGCCGCCCGACATGCCCCTCCTGTGGGTGCTGCGCGACGTCATCGGGCTTACCGGCACCAAGTACGGGTGCGGTATGACCTATTGCGGTGCCTGCACCGTTCATCTCGACGGCGAGCGCGTCAAGACGTGCCGCCAGCGTGTCTCTACCATCGGTGATGCCGAGATCGTCACCGTCGAGGGCCTGTCGGAAAATGGCGGCCACGCGGTACAGGCGGCGTGGATCGAGGAAGACGTGCCGCAGTGCGGCTACTGCCAGCCGGGTCAGATCATGGCGGCGGCGGCGCTGTTGAACGCCAACCCGAAGCCGACCGACGCGGATATCGATGAGGCGATGGGCGGTAACGTGTGCCGATGCGGAACGTACGATCGTATTCGCCTGGCGATTCACCGGGCGGCAGGGCAGGTGGCGCCATGACGACCATCGCCAAGCTCGGACGCCGCGACTTCGTGAAGCTCAGCGGAATGGCCGGTGGCGGGCTGATGCTCGGTGCCTACGGTGGCTATTCGATCGCCGACCAGATGTTGGCCGAGAGCGCCAGCGACGTCGCCGAGCTCAACGCCTTCGTGCAGATCGACACCGACGGCACCGTGTCGGTATGGGTCGCCAAGGTGGACATGGGGCAGGGCGTGCGCACGACCCTGCCGATGATCGTCGCCGACGAGCTCGATGCCGATTGGGATTCGATCAGGGTGGTGCAGGCCGATGCCCATCCCGACAAGTACGGTCGCCAGATGACCGTCGGCAGCACCAGTGTGCGCCGCGGCGCCTGGACGGCCCTGCGTCGCGCCGGCGCTTCCGCTCGCGAGATGTTGGTCGGGGCCGCCGCCGTGCGCTGGGACGTCGACGTGACGGAATGCACTACCGACAACGGCTTCGTGCTGCACCCGTCGTCGGGTCGTCGGCTCGGTTACGGTGACGTGGCGGCCGACGCCGCGGCGCTGCCGGTGCCGCCCGAGCCCAAGCTCAAGGATCCGTCGGAGTTTCGTCTCATCGGCAAGCCGATGAAGCAACTCGATACGCCGGCCAAGGTGCGCGGCGAGGCGGTCTTCGGAACCGACGTCCGCGTTCCCGGGATGCTGTTCGGAACCGTGGTGCATCCGCCGGTATTCGGCGGCAGCGTGGCGAGCTTCGACGATGCCGCCGCCCGCCGGGTCAGCGGTGTGCGCGAGGTGTTCGAGGTCTCGCAGGGCATCGCCGTGGTCGCCGACAATACGTGGGCGGCGTTTCAGGGCGCCAAGGCGCTCGACATTAGCTGGGACCATGGCGACTTCGCCGGCACCAGCAGCGCCGACATACGCGCCCACTACGCCGAGCTCGCCGAGAGGCCCGAAGGCGCGGTGGGACGCAGCGAAGGCGACGCGGCTGCCGGCATGCAGCAGGCGACCAAGCACATCGAAGCGGTGTACGAGGCGCCGTTCCTGGCGCACGCCACCATGGAACCGATGAACTGCACCGTGCATGTGATGGACGATCGGGTCGAAGTTTGGGTGCCGACCCAGGGACCGCAAGGTGTGCAGAGCACCGCGGCGGAGCTCACCGGCATGCCGCTCGAGCAGGTTACTGTGCACCCGACTTTCCTGGGGTGCGGGTTGGGGCGCCGCGGGTCGAACGAGTTCGTGGTCGATGCGGTGGAAACGGCGATGAAGGTCCGTGTCCCCGTGCAGGTGCTGTGGTCACGTGAAGAAGACATGCAGCACGACCTGTATCGACCGGCGTCATACACCAAGTTCGAGGCCGGTCTCGACGACGACGGCAACGCAGTGGCGCTCAAAGCGCGGGTGGTTGCACCGCCGTTGCTCGGCGGCAACACGCTGAGCGGCAGGAGCCGTGGGTTCGGTGGTGGTCGTGGGAGTCGCGGCGGCCCGCCGCGCGCCGATCGCAGCTCCGTCGACGGCATCGTCACGATGCCCTACGGCATTCCCAACATGCTGATCGACTATGTGCGCCCGGAAAACGGTGTGCCCACCGGATTCTGGCGTTCCGTCGGCCCGTCACAGAACTGCTTCTTCACGGAGAGCATCATCGACGAGATGGCGCACGAGGCGGGCCGTGACCCGCTCGAGTTCCGCCTCTCGCTGCTCGATGAGCAGCCGCGCATCCGCCACGTACTCGAGGTCGCAGCCGACAAGGCCGGCTGGGGCACAGCCGTTGCAGCGGGCCGCGCCCGCGGCATCGGGCTGGTGATCGACAAGGGCGGTTGGGTTGCCCAGGTTGCCGAAGTATCGGTGAACGACGGCAACGTACGCGTGCACAAGATCACCTGCGCGTTTGACCTCGGTCTGGTCATGAATCCATTGAACGTCCACGCGCAGACCGTCGGTTGCATCGTCAACGGCCTGACCGCGGCGCTTTATGGCGAGATCACCATCCGCAACGGACGCGTGGCGCAGAGCAACTTCCACCAGTACGGGTTGCTCGGCATCCACGAGATGCCCGAGGTCGACGTGCATTTGATCGACAGTAGCGAAGAGCCCGGAGGCGCCGGCGAACCGCCGTTGCCGCCAACGGCTCCAGCGGTTACCAACGCCATCTTCGCGCTGACCGGCACGAGGATCCGCAAGCTGCCGATCATGAAGTACAAGCTGTAAGCGGGGCGCGGTCGCGATCCGTTGCGCAGGGCGGTGTTCTCGAGGCTCGGCCACCCTGGAAGCGGGCGCCGGGCGTGATTACTCCTTGCGCAGCGCGATCACCGGATCGACGCCGGTAGCGCGTCGTGCCGGAATGGCGGCCGCCAACAGGCCGATGAGCACGATGATCGCGCCGACGCCCACGTACGTCGCCGGGTCTGTCGGTTCGATGCCGAACAGCAGGCCTTCGATGAATCGCGCGGCGCCGAGGGCGCCGGCGATGCCGAGGACGACGCCGATGCCGACGACGGTCATCGCTTGGCCGACGATCATGCCGATGGTGTCGCCGCTGCTGGCGCCGAGCGCCATGCGTACGCCGATCTCACTGGTGCGCTGACCGACCGAGTACGAGACGACACCGTAGATACCGACGGCCGCCAGTGCCGCCGCGCACCCCGCGAGCCCGAGTAGCAACGCCATGTTGAAGCGCGGCTGGGCGATCGATTGGTACAGCAAATCACTGATCGTCGCGATCTCTGTGGGCGCCAGCTCAGGGTCCATCGCCGAAAGCTCCTCGCGAATCAGGCGTGTAACGATTGCCGGCTCGAGTGCCGAGTGGACGACGACGTGCATGTCGCCGAAAGCCATTTGCCGGTACGGTACGTAGAGTTCCGGCTGCGGCTCCGATTGCAGTCCGCCGTGCCGCACGTCGCCGACGATGCCGATGATCTCCAGCGAGCCGGCCATGGGCATGTCGAGAACCTTGCCGATCGGATCCTGGTCGGGGAAGAAACGTCGAACGAGAGCTTGATTGACGAGCACCACCTGTCGGCCCTCGAGCCCGTCGAAATCGTCGAACAGGCGGCCGCGGATCAGCGGCACACCCATCGAAATCAGATACTCGGGCACGACCGCACGAAAGTCCGCGCGTGGCCGTTCGGTCGGCGACTCCGACGCCAGCCCCATCACGGTGAACGGCATCTGGAAGTCGTTGCCGAGCGAGCTCATAGGCAGCCGGGTGACAGCCCCCACGGCGTCGATTCCGGGCGTCGTTCGGGCCCGCTCCACCAGGTCGACGAAGAACTGGCGTCGCTGCTCCGAACCTTCGTAGCGCGATGCCGGCAGGGAAATCATTACCGAGGTAACACTGTCCTTACGGAAGCCGGGATCGACGTTGTTGAGCTGCGAGAAGCTGCGCAGCATCAATCCGGCGGCGACCAACAGCACGAGGGCGAGCGCTACCTCCACGACGATCAGCGCGTCGGTCATCCAGCGCGCGCGGCGGCCGCCGGCTGATCCGCGGCCGCCACCCCCGGCCTTGAGGACTTCCACGAGGTCGTGGCGCAAGACCCGCATTGCCGGCAGAACACCGAACAGGACGCCGGACCCCAGGGTCAGGACGAGCGCGAAGCCCAGCACCATCGGGTCCAGACCGATCTCGTTGCCGCGCGGCACGCTGTCGGGGATTACGGTGCGCAACACGCCGATGCCCCACATTGCCGCGAGGATGCCGGCCATGCCGCCCATGCCGGCGAGGACCAGGCTTTCGGCCAGCGAGCGGCGGATCAACGAGCCTTTACCGGCGCCGAGCGCGGCGCGGATCACGTAGTCTTTCGCGGTATCGGTGGAACGTGCCACCAGGACGTTGGCGACGTTGACGATGCCGATCAGCAAGACCAGCGAAACGGCGCCGAACAGCACCCAGAGCGTGGCGCCGACGTCGCC
>CBDUXW010000241.1:0-5563 GCA_965371275.1 uncultured bacterium
GCGCTGGTAGTGGGTGATCAGCAGCATCGAGCGCTGCTCGGAGCGCAGCGCGTTGATGCCTTCGGCGACGGTCTTGAGGGCGTCGATGTCGAGGCCCGAATCGGTCTCGTCGAGAATGCACAAGCTCGGCTCGAGCATGAACATCTGCAGAATCTCGAGGCGCTTCTTTTCGCCTCCTGAGAAGCCGTCGTTGACGTAACGGGAAGCGAACGACGAGTCGACGCCCAGCAAGTCCATGGCCGCGTTGAGGTTGACGCGGAACTCGCGCACCGGCACCTCGCCGCCTTCCGCGCGCGCCTTCAACGCCGCGTGCAGGAACTTGGCGACGGTGACACCGGGGATCGCCAGCGGGTACTGGAACGCGAGGAACATGCCGAGGCGGGCGCGCTCGTCGGTGTCCAGGTCGAGCATGTCCTGCCCCTTGAACTTCACCGATCCCCCGAGCACCTCGTAGGCCGGGTGCCCCATGACCACGTTCGCCATGGTGCTCTTGCCGGAGCCGTTGCGCCCCATGATGGCGTGAATCTCGCCTTCGTTGATCGTCAGGTTGACGCCCCGGAGGATCTCGTTGCCCTCGATGGCGACCCTGAGGTCCTTGACGTCGAAAAAAGGATGACCGTTGTCGCTCATTACCTACTCCCTACGCGTTTTCGCTGATTTGAAAAAGTCTGTGGCCACCACCCTCAACTCCATGCGCGGTGCCCAGTTGTGCGTTCAGTTCCCGTTGCACCTCGGACTCCTCACACATCAGATCCACGAGTGTGATTCCCTCGAGCGTGCGCGTGACCATTCCCGACAACGTCCACCAAACCGGGCGCAGCGCGCACGATGTCGTGTGCACGCACATGTCCTCCGCGCCGGTAAAACGGTTGCAGTATTCGACGTCGAACAGGTCATGCGAATACACCCGGATGATGTCCGCCAGGGTGATTTCTTCGGGAGAGCGTGCCAGCACGAAACCGCCGTTGCGGCCGCGAACGCTCTCTACGAGCTCGGCCTGGCGCAGAAGGTTCAGTAGCTTGCCGGCGTACTCGGTAGACAGGCCTTCGTTTTCGGCCACCAGGGCGACCGGGACCGGTTCGTCGGTCTTGGCGAGCGCGAGCTGCAGCATGCAGCGCAGCCCGTACTCTTCCATCGAAGTGACTTTCATAGATCGACCTGATCTTGGAGACGCGGCCGAGAGCAACCGTCCCGGCGAAAGTTATTATCCAAGGATTTTAGGAAAACCTGAAAGAAAAGTCAACTTTATCGGAGCGCCGAAAACAACGATTCGAGACGGGGCACGGGGCGGGTGAATGGAGCCAGCAAGAGGTGCTGCTCAGGGTGCCGCAGCGAGTCTAGTACTTCTTGGACCACGGATACTTTTCCGACTTCCGTGTCTCCGGCTTGTAGTGCGCCAGCGGCTTGACGTATCCGAACTCCTTCGGAAACGATAGCTCGTACGTGTCGGGGTTGATGTCGTCGTCCAGGTACACGGTGTGAGCGCGCCAGGCGGCGCGGGTCATCAGCAGGCCGGCCCGTTGCGGATCGTCCTCGGCGCACCGGGCGCAGCGTAGCGGGCCACTCAGTACGCCCGCCGGCTCGAGGTAGTACGCCAGGTCGGTTCCGTCCCACTCGCCGCTGTGAACGCCTTCCCAGAAGGCATCGAGGCCGATGGCGATTCCCTTGCAGGTTTCTCGATCGGGAGCGGGATGCAATTCCGCCGGCTTATCCTCTGTCGGCTCTTCGGACTTGGTGTCGTCGGCCATCATGGTGGTTTGTCCTTCTAACCCTCGGTTCGGCCGGGTAGCATAACATTCAGGGCACTGTGGTGCGGACGCCGCGAAGGGAGTGGCAGACGGGCGGCGCCGGTGTTGTTGACACCGGCACTCGCGGGCCCCAAAATCTGGCGACGCCAAGGGGTCGGGTGGCGTACACTTGAAGAAGTAGAGTTTCTGTTAGACCCGCGCAGCTATCACGGGCTTCGAGGTCGACTATGGCCGTCAATTCTGACATCGCGTGGGACGTCGACTACGGTCTATATACAGACGTAGGCCGGGTGCGTCAGCGCAACGAAGACACCGCCAAGGTAAGTCCGGACATTTTTCTGTATGCCGTTGCCGACGGCATGGGCGGCCACCGAGCCGGCGATCGCGCCAGCCGCATCGCTGTGCAGGCCCTGTCCGAGTACCTGGCCGAGTCCGCAGACGAGACGCCGGAAGACGCCGTGCGCAGCGCTTTCCGTGCCGCCAACCGCGGCATCATCGACGACGCATCAGGGCGCCCGGAACGCTTGGGCATGGGTACTACCCTGACAGCCCTCATATTGGTCGACGGCGACTACGTGATCGGCCACGTGGGCGACTCGCGGGCGTTGCGGGTACGCAACGGCGCCGTCGAGCAGATCACCGATGACCATTCGATCGTCGCTGCCCAGGTGCGCGAGGGTGGAATGACCGAGGAGGAGGCGAAGAACCATCCGATGCGGCACGTGTTGAGCCGCTGCATGGGATGCGAGCCCGATCCTGAAGTCGATTTGTTTCGCGGCCCGATTGAAGACGGCGACGTGTTTGTCCTCGGCTCCGACGGTTTGACCGGAGCTCTCGAGGTAGAGACCTTCGCTGAAACGGTCGACGCTGCCGCCGACGCCGCAGCCGCCAGCAAGGATCTGGTGGAGATAGCGCGCGAACAGGACGGCAGCGACAACATCACCGCGGTCGTCGTCCGCTGTACGGCGAGCGGCTTGAGCGACTAAGAGCGTCCCCTCCACGGAGCGATGAGCCTCCCGGAGCACTTCGGTCGATACGAGGTCATCAGCGTTCTCGGCCAGGGCGCCATGGGTTTGGTCTACAAGGCCGTCGATCCGGTCATCGAGCGCGCCGTGCGCGTCGTCATCGAGTCTGTTCCGCCCGGCGCGAGGGTGAGGGTCAACGGACTGGCGCCGATCAGCACCCCATATCATGGTCCGATGGTGCTGGGCGATCATGAGTTCCAGTTCATCTGGGGCGACCAAACTTCGATGACCCGCGCTAAGATCGAGCGTGACGGCCAAACCATAATCGGCAGGCGCCGGCAGTAGTTGTCGCTCCGGTCGACGAGGACGAACGTGAACCCACGCCGACAACCCATCTTGTCGCTTGCGTTGGCAGCGCTTGTTTGCGCGGTGCTGGTGCTCGCCGCCGGGGCGCCGGTCGCCGCTTCACAACAAGCGGCCGATCGTGCCGAAGGCATGTACTTGGACGCCGCGGGGGCGCTCACGGCCGGCGATACCGATACAGCGCTGCAGCTCTTGTCTACGATCGTGAGCGAGTATCCGCGTGCCCGCTACCCGGACTTGTTGTGGCGCGCCGCCGCCGGCGTGCGGGCCGGTGAGATCGAGTTGCGCTTGGGTCGCGACCAGGCCGCGGCGTCGCGGTTCCTGTCGGTGATCGAAGGCGAAACGCCCTCCGGCGCCACCTCGCGCGCTCGCTACGGGTTGGCGACGACTTTGATATGGGCCGGCGAGTGGCGCGCCGCCGTGAACACGTTGCAGAGCATCGTCACCGCAGCCGACAGCGGCTCTGACCATGTCGATCTCTTCGTCGCCGCGCTGGCGCGTGAGCGCCTCGACATGGCGCATCGCCTGTGGCTCCGGCCGTCGGCCGGTCGATTGCCATGGACACGGGCGGGTCGCTATACGGCGGCCCCGGACCTCGACCGACCGGTCGGTGTGGCCACCAGCGAAACCGGTGAAGTGCTGATCACCGACGAAGGTTTGCGAGCGGCTGTCTTTATCGATTCCGGTGGCAATGCGGCATCCATTCCGCTCCAAGATTCGCAGCGTCCCTGGTGGAGTCCTTCCGGATCCGCGTACGTTGCAACGGAGGAAGCAGTGGCCGCCCCGTTGCTCGGCGAGTCGTACCAGTTCGCCGTTCCCGACGGCGGTCGAATTCGGCCGCTCCGTGGCATACGGGCCGGGGTCCGCGGCGCTGCGGGCGAATGGGTGCTGGTCGACGACAGGTCCGACAGCGTCGGCGTGTTCAGTCCGGCCGGCGATTACATTACGACCCTCGACCTCGGACCGCGCGGCGAGCCCGTAGATATTGCCGCCGATCAGCGCGGCCAGGTGTACGTCATCGAGAAGGGCACCCGCACGGTGCTCGTTTTCGCCCCCGATGGGACGCGGCAGAACGGGTTCGGGCTCGATACTTGGCGTGAGCCGTACGCCGTGGCCGTCGACGCCGCGGGAAACGTGTACGTGCTGGATCGCGGCGCCAAGCGGATCACCGTGTTCGATGCGGCGGGTGGGATCCGCTGGTCTCTCGGCCCCGTGCTGCCCGGCGGTGTCGAGCTCCGCGACCCTCGCGATTTGGCGGTCGACGGCGCCGGACGCATCCTCATCGCTGATCGAGGGCTCTCCTCGATCGTGATCGTCGAGTAGGTCCTATGAGCCGCCCGTTCGTTCTCAGAATTGTCGTTGCCGTCGTCGCCACCGCCGCCGTGTTGTCGATGCTGCACGCTGCGGTTGCCGTCGCGGCGCCGGGGCAACAGGTCACCGAGCGCCTGCGCTCGGAGTTCGGACGTGCCGACCTGTTGTATCGATCGGCCGATCCCGAACAGGCGCTCGACCCCCTGTCGCGCGTGATTCTGGCGCTGGAACCGGTTGGTGAACGCGATGATCTCGACGAAGAGGGCCGCAGCTTGCTGATCCGCAGTTTGGCCTATCGCGCCGATATCAACCTCGTGCAGGGAAACCGCGGCACCGCCGATGCCGACTTCGAGAAGATCTTGCGCCTCTATCCGCGCGTTTCGCTCGGTAGCTTTCGACTGTCCGACGCCGCCATCGATCGGTTCCAACGGGCGCGGAACAACCTGATCGGTACGATCACGCTGGCGCTGCAGCCGCACGACGCACGCCTTCACATAGATGGTGTCGAGATTCCCCCCGGCACGACCGCCTACGATGTGCTCGCCGGTGACCATGTAGTGGAGGCGTTTCTGCCCGGATTCACGCAAGGCTACGAGGAGGTGTCGGTGCGCTCCAGCCGCGCCGCGGAGGTGACGCTGACACTGCATCGCGTCAGCGCGGTGGTGAAGCTCCGGACGCGGCCGGCAGGAGCGACCGTAACCGTTGATGGGCGCGTTGTCGGCGACACCACAGGCGTGGCGTCCCGCGACTGGGCGCCAACGGGCGATGCGGCCCGTTATCCACGCCGGGAATTTTCATCGGAGCTCGAGATCGAAGGCTTGATGCCCGGGCATCACGAGGTCGAGGTGTTCCTCGACGGCTACCGGTCGTTCAGCGCGCCGCTCGAGGTCCCGGACCTGGCCGATTATCTGGTGGGTCCCGTAGTGCTGTCGCAGTCCCTGGGCATGGTGATTCTGCGCAATCTTTCGCCCGCAGCCGAGGTGTGGGTCGACGGACGTCGTACGCAGCCCGAGCCTCCGTCCCGGTCGGCTGACGACACCGGGACCCCGGCCTCCAGTGCCTATCGGCTGTCGTTGCCGCCCGGCCAGTATCGAATCACGGTGAGCCAGGGGGACGCCGGTGTTTTCGAGGAAGACGTGACGTTGGCCGATCAGCGCAACGTCGCGCTGACGGTAC
>CBDUXW010000242.1:0-5552 GCA_965371275.1 uncultured bacterium
CTCCATCGCAGCTCGGCAGTAACACGGCCATGGCGATCAATGCGTACGGTCCTGCTCGTCTCATTCGGGAAACTCCTTCGTGTGAAGACAGTCGCCTCGCCGGACGCCGGCACATGACGTTGGCGACCACCTTAGAGAGCGGCGTGGCGAGTGGCAAGCGGTGAAGTGGGCTTACGCTCAGATGTGCGTAACATTGCGCAGATTCACCCAACGCGGATCGGGCATCGTGCGAAGTGCGTGACTGGCAGCAGGCGACTCTATCGGCAGCAGCGCGGTGCCGGCAACGGCACCCCGTAACCGCTAACGGCGCACGAAACGGATGTTGGTCACCCGGCCGGCGTTGACCGTGAACGACTCCACGGTACCATCGGCGTCGCGCGAGAAATGCAGCTCCCAGCGGCCGCGGAAGGCGTCGTCGCCGATGGGCACGAGGCGCGCGGCGGCGGCGTTGCGCATCTGCAGCACCAGGCCGCGCTCATCGATGCGGAGCTCGTAGCTGACGTCGAGCTCGGCGCTGTAGTAGGGACCGGCGTAGGCCGCCAGCTCGTCGTTGCTGAGCGTGATGGACTCGCGGCCGGCACCGCGACCGCCACGCCCGCCACCGCTGCCGGCGGCCTCCGGTGCGGCCATCTGCTCGCCGAGGTAAATCTCGGCAACCTGCTGGTTCAGACCCATCGGTTGAATGTTACCCAGGTTGCAGGTCGAGACCACCGAGAACTGCTGCTCGGGAAACTGCAGGAAGGCGGCCTTGAAGCCCATCATGGAACCACCATGGCTGACCGTCGCGAGGCCGCGATACTCGCCGATCTGCAGGCCGAGGGCGTACGACAGCACCTCGCCATCGGACAGGATGCCCTGCGTGTGGATCATGTCGAGAAAAGCCCGACCGCCGACGTCGCCGGTATAGAAATTGCGATCCCACGCCAGCAGGTCCTTGACCGTGCTGTAGAGGCCGCCGGCCCCGACCTTGTCGAAGTTGCCCAGATAACTGATACGAAACTTGCCGTCGCCGTCGCGCCCATAGCTCATCGCCCGGCGCTCCAGGACGTGGTCGGTGGTGTCGTGGAAGTGGGTGTCGTTCATGCCGAGCGGCTTGAAGATCTTTTCCTCGGCGTACTCGCGCAGCGACGTGCCGGTGACGCGTCCCACCAACTGGGCGAGCAGGAAGTAGCCGGAGTTGCTGTACAGAAACTCGTCGCCGGGCGCGAAGTTGGTCTCCCGCTGGGCCGCGATGAGATCGATGGCTTCGTCGTCGGGGAACACGTCCTCGAGGCGCAAGCCGCCGAGCGCCATGAGCGTGTAGATGTCGCGCACGCCGCTGGTGTGATGCACGAGGTGGCGCACGGTGATCGGACGCTCGTACTGCGGCATCTCGGGGAAGTAGTCGCGAATGTCGTCGTCGAGCGCGACGCGGCCTTCCTGAACCAGCAACGCCACCGCCGCGGCGGTGAACTGCTTCGAAACCGAACCGACGTAAAACACGGTGTCGGTGTCGATCGGGATGTCCCAATCGAGGTTGGCGAGGCCGTAACCGACCTCGTAGATCAACTCGCCGTCGCGAATGACGCCCAGCGCACAGCCGGGCGAGCCGGCGCGGTCCCACTCGGAAAAAACGGCGTCGACGCGCCGGGTAACGACTGATTCCTGCACCGCTTGCGGCACGGCGCCCAACAGCGAGAGCAACAGCAGCGTGGAAGTGAGCATGCGCCGAAGATAGCAGGCAATCGAGCGAATTTCCCGGACGCCTTCACGAGCCGGCTGGGCACGCCGCCCGTGAATCAGCGCCGGATGCTAATCTTTCTCCGTCTGCCGACCTGAGCAGCGAAACAAATCGGCCGTCCCCCCCGTAGATTGACGAAAGCGCCTACGATTCAGCGTTTTGGGCGCATGTTCCCCGAATTGGAGACGGCGATGAGTTTCATCAAAAAGATGTTCGGCGGTAAAAACGCCCAGGCTACCGACAGGGTGCGGGTTTGCAGCCAGTGCGGCATGCCGGTTACCGAGCACAAAGACTGGTGCTCGATCCTCAGCGGCCAGAAGACCAGCAGCATTCAGCCCGTCGCCGCACTCGGCAACGAATAGCCGCTCTCCACTCCAGCGGCCGAGCGCCCGTACGGGTGAAACTCCGCCGCGCGGCGCTCGCCGGCGGCAACGCGCTGTCAGCGCAGTGAAAACGGCTCCAGGTAGACACCCAGGTACTCGCGACGCCACCAGTCCGTCTCCGGCAACGACGCGTCGCCCCATTCCGTGAACTCGTAGTTGTACAACTGCGCCCGCACGTAGCGTGGCGGCGCCCCGGGAAACGGATTGTCACGGAGCAACGCCAGGACCTCCGGACTGCCCTCGAGAACCCGCACGCACAGGTTCACGATCCAGGGCTGTTGCCGCGGGCCGCTGAGCGCCGCGAACCACATTTGCCAGTCGACGCGAGGCTGGTGCGGGGCCACCCACTGCGGCGCCTCGTCGACCGCCTGCACCTTGTACGAAAACACGTAGGGCAACCAGGTGCTTCCGTCGTTGCTGCCCTCGATCACGATCTCGGGCCGCGTCGTCGTCATGACGGCGAACAGGCCGTAGCCGTTCACCAGCCGCAACTGCGCAACGCTGCCGTACAGGCCGGCGAGCGGGAACGGCAAGGCGCCGAACACCATGCCGCCGACCTGGATGAGCCCCAAGACCAGGATCAGCGCGGCGACGGCGCGGCGAAAGAACCCGAGAGCGCGACGCCCGCTGTCGGTCAGCCGCACGCCGAGACCGATGTCGGCATCCCTGTCGGCGTCGCGGTCGGCGGGCCGGCGCAACGCGGCACCCACCACCGGTCCCGCATCCAACCGCGCCTTGATCCGGATCCAAGCGGCCGGGCGCAAGCGCGATCCCCAGAAGTGGTCGTCGAGCAGCAGTGCGCACAACGCCATCGTCAACAGATTGAAGAAGGTGTAGTTGCCGGTGGCGACGATCAGCAGTTGGACGACGATCGTGATAAGCGCCCCGGCGTGCCGCAACCGCCGCGGCGCGAAGAACAGAAACGGCACGAACAGCTCTACGCCGAACATCAGCGCCGCCGACAGCTCATGAAACCACGCAGGAAGCTGATGCGCGTACCAGGCCAGCGGCGTCGGTAGCGGTTGGGTTTCGTAGTGAAACTGCAGCGCGCTGAGGCTGCGCCACGCCGCATCGCCCGACAACAGCTTGACCAAACCCGAGGCGAACATCAGCCGGAACAGCAGGAAGCGATAGAGCCAGAGAAAGACCGAGCTCGGTTGCGGCTCGTCGGCCAGGCGCCTCCACCAGCCGCCGGGAGCCAGGAACATCGCCAGAAATCCGACCTCGAGCAACAGGATGTCCCACTGGAACCCTAGAAAGCTCTGCCCCACGGATTGCAGCGACAGGTACAGAACCCAGCACATCGCCAGTGCCGGCCGCGTGGCGGCGCCAGCCATGACCAGCAGCCCGCACAGCCCCCCGACGATGCACATCCATTGGAGAAATCCGTTGCCGGCGTCGATCCAGGCCAGCGTCGGCAGGTACCAGAACCGTTGCGGCGCGGCGAGAACACCCCCTACCCCTTCGAGCAGTTGCGCTGCCGGCAAGATGCCGTTGTCGCCGATCAACCCGGGAATCTGCGGCAGCAGCGAAAAGAACGCCGCCGCGTACACAAAACCCAGAAGACGCAGAAAGAGCCAGCGCGATACCAGGAAGGAGGGTTGCAGCACGGGCACGCCCCAAAACCACTCCGTCGCCCGGCGGGCGGCGTCGCGATGACGGGCGACCACCCGGTAGCAGAGCTCGGCGACCGCGGCGGCCGCGGGAACGTTGCGGTAATGCCGGTGCGCCCATTCCTTGCCGGGCGCCCATCGCAGGGTGCGCGCCACCGCCGCGGCGCCGGCAAGCACCTGACCGCCGGGTAGCACGAGCCGCACAGCCTGGCGCGCCTCTGCTTCAGAGACCTGCGGGAAGCGCGCCGACGCCTGCTGGTACGGCGTGTACTCGACGGCGTCGCCGGTGAGTTGTCGCCAGTAATCGATCCAGATGCGGCAGAAACCGCAGTCGCCGTCGAATATCAGTACCGGTTTGGCGTTCGCCGCGGGCGGCTTGTCTTGCTCCATGAACGTGGAGCTTACCGATTATTCCTCGCGGAACGCTACGAGCGGGTCGATCCGTGTCGCCCGCCGCGCCGGCAACAGCGAGGCAATCAAGCCGACACCGCCGAGGATCAACACCACCGTAGCAATCGGCAGCGGCGACACGTTGAGCTCCAGCACGCCGGCGCCGGGAACGCTCGCCGGAATGCTGAGGATCGCATACCCGACGCCGATCGCCGGCAGCACGCCGGCAACCAGGCCGATCGATGTGAGCCGCAGCCCCTGACCCAAGACCCTGCGCAGCACCTGTCCGGACACCGCGCCGAGCGCCATGCGGATGCCGATCTCCCGTGTCTGTTGCGACACCGCGTAGGCCATGACGCCGTAGATGCCGATGGCGGCGAGCGCCAGCGTCAAGATGCCGAGCTGATACAGCACCGCCGACAGCATGTCCGGCCCGGCGAGCATGAAGTCGATGTGATCCTCGAGCGTTCGCACACTGGCGATCGGCTGTTCCGGATCGACCGTCCACACCGCCTGGCGCACAGCGGCGGTGACGTCGCCCGGCGGTACGCTGGTTCGCAGCACGGCGTTGACCAGGCGCACCGGGCGTTGGGCCATCGGGAAATAGACAACCGGCTCGGTCGGCATCATACCGGCGAGGCGCAGTTGCGCCACGTCGGTCACGACGCCGACGACCTCGCGGGCCTCGCCTTGAATCTCGACTGTCGATCCCAGCGGCTCATCGCCATCGAGGAACCGGTCGGCAAAGCGCTGGTTGATCATGATGACAGCCGCGGCGTCGGCACGATCGGCATCGGTGAGTGCCCGTCCCGACTGCAGGGCTATGCGCAGGCTATCGAGATAATCGGGTGTTATGGACAACCAGGAGGTTCTCGGCTCGCGCCCGGGCTCCGTTTCTTCGCCGGGGATCGCGAAGGTGCTCTGCGGCAAGCCGAAGGTGCGCGGCAGATCGTTGGCGAAGGCCCAGCTTTCCACCCCCGAGACCGCCCCGATCCCGCGCCCCATTTGTTCGACGTACCGCGTCAGGTCGGCGTCGTCCGGATACTTGTACTCCGGCATCAGCAGCTCCATGGTGAGCACGTTTTCGGCGTCGTATCCCGGATCCAGGGTGAGGCTGTCGTTGAACACCTCGGTGAGCACCGCCGCACCCACCAAGATGGTCAGCGCCATGGCGAACTCGGCCATCACGAAGCCGTGACGCAGGCGGCGTCGCCGGACGCTCGCCGTGCCGCCGCGACCACCCTCGGTCAGCGAGCCGCGCAGGTCCGATGCCAGCGCCTGCAACGCCGGCGTGATGCCGAAGGTCAGGCCGGCGAACAACGACACCATCGCCGCGAAAACAATGACGCTGGCGTCGATGCGCGGCATGTAGAAGTTCGGGATGATCGGCGGCAATGCCTGCCCGATGAAGCGCACGCCCCAGACCGACAGCACGGTGCCGAGCGC
>CBDUXW010000243.1:0-5544 GCA_965371275.1 uncultured bacterium
CACTCGAAGCCCTGCTGGACCTCCTTGACGTCATCTTTGAAGCGCCGCAACGAGCCCACCTTGCCCTCGAAGACGATCACCGAGTCGCGCAACAACCGGACTTTGGCGTTGCGGGTGATCTTGCCGTCCGTAACGTAACAACCGGCGATGGCGCCAACGCGCGGAATGCGGAACGTCTCGCGCACTTCGGCGGCACCCAGCGCGGTTTCGCGAAATTCGGGATCGAGCTTTCCGAGCATCGCTTGCTTGAACTCATCGAGGAGCTGGTAAATGACCGTGTAGAGGCGCAGGTCGACGCCTTCGCGCTCGGCAATGTCGGCTACACCGCGCTGCGGGCGAACGTTGAAGCCGACGATGATCGCGTTCGACGCCGCGGCCAGCAGCACGTCGTATTCGGTGATACCACCGGTCGCGGCATGGATGATCTTCACGTCGACCTTGTCGCCGGAAAGCTTGGTGAGGGAGTCGCGTAGCACCTCCACCGAGCCCGAAACATCGGCCTTCACCACCACCGACATGTCTTTGACCTCACCGGCGCGTAGCTGGGCATGGAGGTCGTCGAGCGTCAGACGTCGGCCGGAAGCAAGCGATTCCTGCCGTTGCCGAGCCTGGCGGATCTCCGCGACCTTGCGGGCCGTGGTCGCGGCGTCGACCACCTGAAACTCGTCGCCGGCTTCAGGAACATCGCTCAAGCCCAGCACCTCTACCGGCATCGCCGGACCGGCCTCTTTTACCTGATTACCGCGATCGTCGGCCATGGCGCGGATCTTGCCGCTGGCATTGCCGATGACCAAATGATCGCCGACGCGCAGCGTACCCTCGCGCACCAGGAGCGTGGCGATGGCGCCGCGCTGCCGATGCAGCTGCGCCTCCAGCACAGCGCCCTTCGCCGGCACTGACGGGCTGGCCTGCAGCTCGAGTAGCTCGGCGGTGAGGCCGATCATCTCCAAGAGCTCTTCCAGGCCTTCCTTCATCTTCGCCGACACGAGCACGACAACGGTGTCGCCGCCCCAGTCTTCGGGCGCCAGGTTGTGCTCGGCGAGCTGTTTCTTGACGCGATCGGGGTTGGCGTTCGGTCGGTCGATCTTGTTGACAGCGACGATGATGGGCACTTTCGCGGCGCGCGCGTGGTCGATGGCCTCGACCGTCTGCGGCATGATGCCGTCGTCGGCAGCGACGACGAGCACGACGATGTCGGTAACCTGGGCGCCACGCGCACGCATGCGGGTGAAAGCCTCGTGTCCGGGCGTATCGATGAACGTGATCACGCCGTCTTGGTGTTCCACCACCGAAGCGCCGATGTGCTGGGTGATTCCCCCTGCCTCACGGTCGACGACGTTGGTCGAACGAATAGAGTCGAGCAGCAGTGTCTTGCCGTGATCGACGTGCCCCATGATCGTCACCACCGGCGGGCGGCCCTGGAGATCTTCAGGGGCGACTTCGAGCTCCGAGTCGGCCAGCAGGACCTCGTCGGCGAGCAGTTGGCGCGCCGGGATGCCGAACGCTTGGGCGACGGACAGCGACGTGTCGGCGTCGAGCGAATCGTTGACGTTGGCCATAACGCCGCGTCCCATGAGCTCCCGCATCACGTCGGCAGACTTCACCCCGAGCGTCTCGGCCAGGGCTTTGACCGAGAGTCCATCCTCGAGGGCGATGGGCGGGGCATCGGGATCGACCGGTGGGCGTACCGGCTCGGGTTCGGGTTCCGGTTCGGGCTCCGCAATGGGCGCGGCTTCGACTTCTTCGACGGGCGGCGCTGCGGGTGTCGCTTTCTCGACCGTGGGAGTTTCTTCGGCAACGGGTTCAGGCGCCGCGGCGGCCTTTTTCTTGGTGGCCTTTTTTTTGGCTATCTTCTTCTTGGCGACCTTCTTCTTGGTCGTCTTCTTGGCAGCGGACTTCTTCTTGGCAGCCTTCTTGGCGGTCTTCTTCTTGGCCGTCTTCTTTGTCGTTTTCTTCGCTGTCGTCTTGGCGCCGCCGGACAAACGGGCGGCGTCCTCCTCGCTGACCGCGGAGTGGATGCTCTTCACCTCGACGCCCGCATCCTGCAGGCCGGCGAGAGCTTCCTTGCTCGTCATGCCGAGCTTCTTGGCTAGCTCATGGACACGCATCTGGTACTAGAACCCCTTTTCGGCGTACGCCGGGCGTCGTCCGCCCGCTAGGCGAGCTTCGGCTCGTCGATGACTTCTTCGTCTTCAGCCTCGGCGTCTGCGCCTTCAGCTTCTTCTTCTACCTCTTCGACTGCTTCTTCGGCCTCTTCAGCTTCTTCCTCTACTACCTCTTCGACTTCTTCCTCTACTTCCTCGACCTCTTCAGTTTCTTCCTCGACAGCCGCTTCCGACTCGGCTTCAACTGCGGCGTCGGCAACCTCGAGGCCGATGGCTGCGGCGGCCTTTTTTTCCGGCTCGTCCGGAATTTCCGGTACGGAGGCGGCGAGGACCTCTTGTGCCGCCGCGAGTATCTTCTCTGCGGTCTTCGGACCGACACCATCGACTTCAGTGAGCCCATCGATTCCGGCATCCGCCACGTCGCCGACCGTCCTGATACCTGCGGCGATCATGGCACCGGCGGTCTTGACGCCGGCGCCGGCGAGGGTCTCGACGCTGTCCTCGCGTACCGCCATTTGCGCCAAGGCCACCTCGACCTCGCGCTTCTTGTCTTCCTCGCTCTTGATGTCGATTTTGGCGTTGAGCAACTTGCCCGCCAGCCGAACGTTCTGTCCGCGCTTGCCGATCGCCAGCGAGAGCTGATCCTCGTCGACCACGACCTCGAGATGACGCTCATCTGCGTCCATGATGTTGACGCGGTTGACGCGCGCCGGCTTCAGCGAGTTGATGGCGTATTGCTGCAGATCGGGCGACCACTGCACGATGTCGATCTTCTCGCCGCGCAGCTCGCGGATGATCGATTGCACGCGCGATCCGCGCATGCCGACACAAGCGCCGACCGCGTCTACGTCGGGCTCGGAGGAGTGCACAGCGACCTTGGCGCGGTCGCCTCCCTCGCGCACCGCGCCTTTGATCCGCACCGTGTTGTCGTAGATCTCCGGCACCTCCATTTCAAACAGGCGGATGAGCAAATCCGGGTGGACGCGCGAAACGACGATCTGCGGGCCCCGTGAGACTTTCAGCACGTCGATGATCACGAGGCGAATTCGATCGCCGATGTTGTAGTGCTCGGCGCGCGATTGCTCGCGGCGCGGCAACAAGCCCTCGGCGCGCCCCAGGTCGACGATCATGTCGCCGCGCTCGAACCGTTTGACGAGTCCGGTGATCAGCTCACCCGTGCGCTCCGCGAACTCGTCGTAGATGTTGTCGCGCTCGGCATCGCGGACTTTCTGGAAAATGACCTGCTTGGCTGCTTGCGCCGCGATCCTGCCGAGCCCTTCGGTGGCGCGAGGGATGTGTACGAAGTCACCGACCTTGGCATCGGCGTCGAACTCCTGGGCCTCTGCCTCGGTCATCTCCAGGTCAGCGTCCTCGACGCTGTCGACGACCTCCTTGACCGCGTACACCTCCACCTCACCGGTTTCCCGGTTCAGCGTCGCCTTGAGCTCCTCCTCAGTCTTGTAGAACTTCTTGGAGGCGACCGCCATCGCCTCCTCTACGGCGTCGATGATGACGTCCGGCGGGATGTTTTTTTCCCGGCCGATCTGCTCAATTGTCTGGAGCAACATTTGCGTCATTGTATGGCAACCTAAATATCGTCAGTGTGTGAAGAAATCGCTAAATTCGCGGGTCCAAGCGGGCGCTGCGCACCTGCTCGATCGGGATCTCGAAAACTTCCCCTTCCGCCCCGTGAATCATCACCACGTCATCCTCGAGCCCGCCCAAGACGCCGCGAAATTTACGCCGTCCCTCTACCGGTGCCGTGGTTCTGACCCTCACCTGCTCGCCGGCGAATCGGGCGTAGTCATCGGCCGTATTCAACGGCCGATTGAGCCCCGGCGACGAAACCTCGAGGCGGTACGCGTGCGGAATGAAGTCGTCGACATCGAGCATTGCCGACAGCTGCCGGCTCACGGCGCCACAATGATCGATTGTGACGCCGTCCTTGTGGTCGATATACAGGCGCAGAAACCAGCGCCCCTGTTCGTGGACGTACTCGCAGCTCACGAGCTCGCAGTCTTCGCGGGCGGCGACGCGGGCTGCCAATGCAGCGACGCGCTCCTCGATCGACTGTGTTTCGACCATTTCCGTCCTCAAAGCGTTAGGCAAAGAAAAAAGCGGGCCGGGGCCCACTTCCGTGCGAACACCCAAATGAGTTGCGCCCAAAAGGTACCAAAAGGGCCCGTACCTTTCAAATTCAGCGGATCGTCATGGCCCCCATTTGCGGACGAGTTTCGCTGTCGCGGCGACACGGTAAGATTGCCGCGCGCAGGCATCGGCTCGTCGAATGGACCTAGCAGGGTGCCGACGACCTCTCGAAAGACGCCGGCCAGAACGGATGTTGAAAATGATCGAATCGACACTCGTCGACCTGTATTGCCCCCGCACCGGCGCCGAATACGTGGCCGACGAAGTGCAAACTCTCTCCGCGGTCGGCGGCCCGCTGTACGCTCGCTACGACCTCGACGCTGCGGCAGCTAACTGGAACGGCGGCGCCGGGCTGAGCGACCGACGCGGCGGCCTGTGGCGATACGCCGACATCCTGCCGGTGCGCGACCCTGAGTTTCGCCTGGAGCTCGGCGAGGGCGGCACGCCGCTGCTGTCGGCGCCGCGCATCGGCAAGCGCGTCGGGCTCGACAACCTGCTGCTCAAAGACGAAGGACTCAACCCGACGGGTTCGTTCAAGGCGCGCGGTTTGTGCATGGCGGTGTCGCGCGCCGTCGAGCTCGGCATCACCTCGCTGGCCATTCCGACGGCCGGCAACGCCGGCGGTGCCATGGCCGCGTACGCGGCCCGCGCCGGTGTCACGGCAACCGTGTACATGCCGCGCGACGCCCCCGGCGAGTTCGTCGACGAGTGCCGGACTCTGGGCGCCACCGTGCACCTCGTCGAGGGGCTGATCACCGACGCCGGCGCCGCGCTTGCCGCCGCCATGGAGCACGAAGATTTTTTCAGCGTCGCCACGCTGAAGGAACCCTATCGAGTGGAAGGCAAGAAGACCATGGGTATCGAGCTCGCCGAACAGCGCGGCTGGAAGCTCCCCGACGCCATCCTCTACCCCACCGGTGGCGGCACCGGCCTGGTCGGCATGTGGAAAGCATTCGATGAGCTCGAAAAACTCGGCTGCATCGGCGCCGAGCGACCCCGCATGATCGCCGTGCAGTCGACCGGCTGCGCGCCGGTGGTGAGCGCCTTCGAATCCGGCGCCGACTCCTGCACGCCGTGGGAAGGCGCGGCGACAGTGGCCGACGGTCTACGCGTACCCATGATGGTCGGCGATCAAGAAATCCTGAGCGCTCTGCGCGAGTCGGGAGGTACCGCCATTGCGGTTGCCGACGACGAGATCATGGAGTACGTATCCCACCTGGGAACCGACGAGGGCATCTACGGCGCGCCGGAATCCGCCGCCACCCTCGCCGCCGTGCCGCACCTGCTGGGG
>CBDUXW010000244.1:0-5536 GCA_965371275.1 uncultured bacterium
GTCGGTACTCGGTCGGCTTGAGGATCACGCGTACGCCGTTCGACAGCGTCCACACGGTGACGTCGACATCGGGGAACTCGACGGTATCGACGATCGTCCCGCCGTCGGGCGTGAACGCCAGCAACGGCGCGTCGACGGTGGTGTCGATGTACGCCATCTGCGGCCGGTCACCGGCGCGCTCCAGCGCTGCCAGCAGCTCCGCCTCGCTCGGCAGCACCAGGCCGGGCTTGTCGGGCGCGGTGACCAGAACGACGCGGTTGCGCCGCGAAATCCAGCCGGCGCCGACGGAATTGACCTCATCGAGCGTGATCTCGGGCATGAAGCGCTGGTACAGCGCCCACTCGTAGTCGATGCCGGGTATCGACTCGTTCTCGAGAAAGCCGCGCTGGAACTCCTCGACGAACATCTGCGACGGCTGGGTCGCCTTCTCGGTGTAGATACGCTCGAAGCCACGCAGCTGCGTGCTCTTTTCGCGGCCCAACTCGGTGGCGGTAAAGCCCTGCTGCGCGATGCGGGCGTTCTCCGCGAACACCGCCTCCAGGCCACGCTCCAGGCCGCCCTCGGCAACCGCGGCGCCGAGCACGTAGACCTCGCGCGTCGGCACGAAGATGCCCTGCGACGCCTGGGCCCCCAGGAACGGTGGCTCGGGTTGCTGGGCCAGCTCGCGCAGGCGCCGGTTGAGCATGCTGCTGTAGAGGTTCTCGGTGATCGTCTGCTTGTAGGAATCGTGGGTGCCCTGGCCGCGAATCGGCAGCTTGTGGTACACGGAAACGGTCGACACCTGGGCCTCGGGGTCGGTCGTTATGCCGAAGCGGGTGTCGTCGTGTTCCGGAATGTCGAACATCACGCGCGGCCGCTCGTTGTCCGGGTTCGAGAGGCCCGAAAATCCCTCGCGAATGCGCCGTTCCATGTCTTCTTTGTCAAAATCACCGACGGCGATGACGGCCATCAGGTCGGGGCGGTACCAGTCTGCGTAGAAGCGCCGCACCGCGTCGTGCGGAAAGCCCTGCAAGCTCTCCAGTGTGCCGATCGGCAGGCGTTCTGCGTAGCGCGAGCCGCCGAACAGGATCGGGAACTGCTGGTCGCGAACCCGCGCGCCGGCCCCCAAACCGAGGCGCCATTCCTCCACCACGACGCCGCGCTCCTTGTCGATCTCCTCGCTCTCGAACGTCACACCTCCGGCCCAGTCCTCGAGAATCTCGAACGCCGTGTCGATAATCACGCCCTGGTCGGTCGGGATGTGCAGCATGTAGACCGTTTCGTCGAAGCTCGTGTAGGCGTTGATGTGGGCACCGAACTGCATGCCGAATGCCTCGAGCGCCGCGATGAGCTCCTGCTTGGCATAGCGTTCCGTGCCGTTGAACGCCATGTGCTCGACGAAGTGGGCCAAGCCGAGCTGGTCGTCGTCTTCCATTAACGAGCCGGTGCGCACCACGAGCCGCAGGTCGGCGCGTCCCGCCGGGTAAGGGTTCTCGCGCAGGAAATAGCGCAGGCCGTTATCGAGCTGGCCGATGATGATCGACGGGTCGACCGGCATGACCGCATCGAGCGCTGCGGTGGCGGCATTTGCCGGGACGGCGGGGATCGACCAGGCGCCCTCCGGCGGCGGCGGGATTTCGCCGGTCTGAGCGAGTGCCGGCGCCGTCAACGCCAGGGTCAGCGTAACCACCAGCGTGGCGAGCCTGTGCGGAGCGAAATTCATCATGCGAGCCAATCGAAATCGGGGAGAACGGTCGGGAAAGACATCCTCAACTATAACAGCGACACCGACATCGAACACGTCCCGAAAGCCCCCCGGATGGGCGCGCGAATGGGCTCAGCCGCCGACAACCGGGGTTTCGCGGCCGCGGCCGCGAAACCGGTTAGAACGTCACGCCCAGCGGCTTGCGCAGCGCGAAGGCCAGCAGGATGGTGATGATGACGAACGGGATGAGCCAGTGCGTGTGCCAGCCCAGGAAGTTCACCGTCGCCTCGGGGTAGCTGACCTCGATGTACTCCACCGGCGCGCCGCCGGGAATCGGCCGCTCCGCCGGAAAGAAGACCTGGTCGAAAAAGGTCGATACGCGAAACGGCGAGCGCATCACCGTCCGATCGCTGGCCACCAGGGTTTTTGTGAAGGATTCGCCGCCCACGACAACCGTGAGCTCGTAGTCGCCGGGCGCCTCGGGCACGACGCGCCACGCCGCCTCACGGAGCGAAGGAATCCAAACGCGCGGGCTGTCGAGGCGCACGCCGTCGGGAACCTCGAGGGACACGTCGCCGCCCTGCCCCTCCACTACAACAACGGTCACGATCGCCGGCTCGCCGGCCTCCAGACCCTCGTAGCCATAGTTGAACTGTAGCTGCGCCACCACCAGCACGAAGGGGACAATCATCCAGAACATCGGCACCAACGACAGACGGATGTACGTCAGGTTGAAGCGCAGGATGTCGCGCTGCGCCGCGAGAATGGCGCGCATATCGTCGTTGAACAGGCGGATCTCGAAGATCCCGGCGTGAATCTTGCGCTTCACCTCGGCGAGGCGATCCTGGTCGGACGTCCACTTGTACACGTACAGCGCGCCGACGCCGGAAATGAGGGAGAACACCGTCAGGCCGACGATCGGCGGCATACCGCGAAACGGCAGCAACATGCCGTTCACGATGATGCCCACAATGCTGTTGATGATCCACATGGTGTCGATAGCCGTTGGCGCTACGGGTCGGCCCGACGAGCCCTCCGGGCGATCGTCGAGCGCCGCGCGTTCAGGAGATGTAGCCCAGCCCCTGTAGCTTCTTCTTGATCTCTTCCTCGCTGTCGGCCTCTTCGAGCACCGCCAGCTCCTTCTCCAAGGCGTGGGTGATGAACTCCTCGACGCTGGAATAGCCGGCGATGTCGGCGAACTTCTTCACCCGCGCCAGCAGGTCCTTGTCGAGACTGATCTTCGAGCCTCCGAACATGATTCTGATGCTCCTGTGCGCTTCCTGCGGGCTGTGCGAAGCCTGGGTGCGCTATTGCTCCTGGTTCGTGGGTGGTGGCGGGAAGTCGTCGATACCGAATTCGGCGAGCAATGCCGCGGCCAGGTTGTTCAAGGCGGTCGCCTGCCGGCGCAGCGGCCGATTTGTCAGCAGCACGCCGGGTACGGCCTCGTGGTCCATCAAGTGATCGCCGCTCCAGGCGTCGGTGTTGTCCCAGATGATCTCTTCGGAGAACTCACCCAGTGCCGACTCCCGCGCCAGCGCTGTTCCCTTGGCGAAACCGACCTGGATGTCGGGCCCGATATCGAGGTAGCCGCCGTCGGTGTATTCCAACTCCTTGATGTACACCTTGGTGATCGCCGGCTCGCCGGTGTCCGGATCGCGGTACGCAAGCAGCTTGTCGCGCAGCTCTTCGAGCAGGTTGTCGCGATCCGACGGCACCACGGTGCCGAAGCGCTCGCGGCCCCTCAGATTGATGTACAAACCATTGAGCCCGATGGCATACGCCTGTGTGCGCGACCAGTTGACGTTCCCGAACAGCGGAATACCGACGACGCGGCGTCGGTTGTTGAGTCGGATGTAGCCTTCCTCCAGCAACCATGTGTTCAGGTTCATCTGCCGGCGCCACGACGTGAACCCATGGTCCGACATGACCACGAGGGTGGTGTCGGGCGGCATGCGCTCGAGCGTTTCGCCGACGAGCTCATCGACCTCCAGGTAGCGGTCGATGATGGCATCGGCGAAGGGCGCGTCGGCCACCGGATCGTGGGCCGGATGGTCCGGGTCCATCGTCCGCCACATCATGTGCGACACCTGGTCAAGGTTGCCGAAGTAGTAGAACAAAAAACCGCCTTCGAAATCGTCGAGCACGTAGTCGAACTGCTCGCGGATCTCGCGGTGGGCGATCGCGGCCTGCGCCATGAAGGCGGCGTTGTCGAACACCCCGTCGGCGAGCGCGTTGGTGTCTTCCGGCATGCCCTGGGTGTAAAAGCGCCCGTTCGCCTCGGCGAGCTCGGTGGCGTAACCGGCCGGCGAGGTAACCGGCATTGCCGGCGCCAGCGGATCGAGGTTCATCGGCGACACGTAGAGCTCGAACTCGGGGCGCACCGACATCAAGTGGAACCGCGCCATCGCCCCGATCGACTGCACGTAGGGGATCACGTCGAACTGCACCTCGACCCAATCGCTCCATTCCCCGACTTCGAGGATCACCTCGGAGGCGCCGACGACGAGCTTGGCGACGGGATTGTCGGGATCGACGTACACCGAGAACGGCGCCATCAGGTCTTCGGGCTCGACGAGCACCGGGTTCTGCGGGCCGAGGAGCTCCGCTTCGACAACACCGTCTTGCACCGCGACGCGCTGAATCAGCGCCGTGGTGTCGGCGGTAATTCGTTCCGGCTGCGTTGTGTAGAACGAGTACTCGCCCGGCGTACCCAGGATGTCGGGCGTCCCCATGCCCGACAGCTCGCGCGAGGCCGTGCCCGACGGCGGAAAGTTGGCCGGCATACGCATGATGGTGGTCGGCACGCCGTTGGCCTCGAGAACGTCCCAGAACGGCGTGCCCTTGCGCAGCAACTCCATGCCGCCGCCGGATATCGGTATGGCGTACTTGCCGAAGGTCAGGGTGCGGCCGCCCTCTGCCGGAGCCGACGTCGACAGGTAGGGGATCAACGTCTCGGGATCGCGGTGCAGGAAGTCGAAAATGCCGTGACCACCGGCATCGAGCCCGGTCATGAAGTCCGACCAGGCCACCGGGCTTTGCGGCGGCACCGAGGTTTCCAGTGGCTGAAAGCCGCCGGAATCGGCGAGCCGCTGCAGGTTGGGCAAACGACCCTCGTCCATGAGCTGCCGGGTGAGGGCGTAGTCCATGCCGTCGATGCCGAGCACGATCATGCTCTGCTCGTACGCCGGCGGCGCGCCGTCACCACAGCCGATGACGGGAATCACCACGAGCACTACAGCGAGCCACGAACACCTCCGTGCGACGAGTGCGCGATGGCGGGCGCGAGAAGCGCGCACGTCGCTATGCAGCCGCATGCTCGTCTTCGCTTTCCCCGGCCTCGTCGTGCCGGGCAGCCGGTGTCTCATCGTCGGCAAACAGCACCTTGCCGTCCATGAAGGCCGGTGGCTCGATGCCGAATTGCTGCAGCGCCGTCGGCGCGATATCGATGAGCGCCGGGTCGTCGACATCGATCTCGCGGTTGCAAAACAGCACGCCGGGCACGATGCGCGGGTCGATGCAGTGATCGCCGCTCCAGGCCTTGGTGTTGTCTTCGAACACGTTGCCGGCCACGACGCCGGTGGCCATGTCCCAGGAACAGCGGTAGCCGGCGTTGTAGCCGACGAGCAAGTCGGGAGCGTTTTCCAGATACGGCCCCTTGTAGAGCGTCGCCGTATCGAACAGCTCGCGAACACCGACCTCGTCGCATTCCTCGTCGCGCATGCCGCTGATCTTGCCGATCAGCTCGTCCTTGAGCGCCTGTGCCTCCTCGCCCGGCTTCACGATGCCGTGCTCCTCGCGGCCTTCCACGTTCAAGAACATGCCGGTCAAGCCGAGCGCGTACGCCTTGGTCTT
>CBDUXW010000245.1:0-5531 GCA_965371275.1 uncultured bacterium
ACCTGCATTTGGCGCCGTTGCCGGAGCTGACCCAGGTCCTGCTCGACCAGAAAGTCACCGGGATCGCCTACGAAACGATCGAAGAGCCGGACGGCTCGTTGCCGCTGCTCGAGCCGATGAGCGAGGTCGCCGGCAAGATGAGCATCCAGGTCGGAGCGCACTTCCTGGAGCGCGCCAACGGCGGCCGCGGCGTGCTGCTCGGAGGCGTGCCGGGTGTGAACCCGACGGATGTGGTGATCATCGGTGGTGGCATCGTGGGACGTAGCGCCGCGCGCGTGGCCCTCGGCATGGGGGCTCACGTGACGATCCTGGAGCGCAGTCCGCGGCAGATGCAGGCGATCGACGAGATGTTCATGGGCCAGGTCACGACCATCATGTCGCAGCCGGTTACGGTCGACACCTGGACGCGCCGCGCCGATCTACTCATCGGTGCGGTGTTGATTCCCGGAGCCGCGGCGCCGAAAGTGGTCAGCCGGGAACTGGTGTCCGAGATGATGGACGGCAGCGTGATCGTCGACGTGGCGGTCGATCAGGGTGGTTGCGTCGAAACGACCAGGGTCACGACCCATGCCGAACCCACGTTCGTGGTCGATGGTGTCGTGCACTACGGCGTCGCCAACATGCCGGGAGCGGTGCCGCGCACCTCGACCTTCGCGTTGACCAACGTGACACTGCACTACCTGACGGAGCTGGCCGGCAAGGGGTTCGAGGCTGCCAGCCACGACAACGCCGCGCTGGCGCTGGGCGTCAACACGCACGACGGCCACATTACCTGCGCCCCGGTCGCCGAATCCCAGAGCGCCGACTACACGCCGCTCGAAGATCTTCTGTAAGCACGTCGTGGCCAACGTGTATCTCCGCGTTCTCGCTCACCCGCCTGCCTCCGGTTCCTGGAACATGGCGGTCGACGAGGCCGTTCTCGATGCCCGATCGGCCGGCGATACGTGGACGCTGCGCTTCTACGGTTGGGTACGACCCACAGTCTCCCTGGGCTTCGGCCAATGCCATGCACAGGGCTTCGATGCGCAGGTCGCTCGGCGCGAGGGCATTGCCCTCGTTCGTCGACCTACCGGCGGCAGAGCCGTTTTGCACGACGACGAGCTGACCTACGCGCTCATCGGGCCGGCCGACCGCGGCCCGTTGCAGGGCGGCATCACGGCCGCCTACCGAAACATCGCGGAAGGTTTTGCCCGGGGTCTCGAACGGCTCGGGGCCCCGGTTGTGCTGCACAGGAGCTCCCTGCCGGCGTCGCGGACCGCCAACGGGAGCGGGACCTGCTTCAGCGCCCGCGCTCGTTACGAATTGACGGCCGACGGCCGCAAGCTGATGGGCAGCGCCCAGCGGCGTCGCAACGGTGCCGTGCTGCAGCATGGCTCTCTCCTGCTTGGTCGCCCCAACGCGCGGCTGTGGCGAGCCCTGGGTTCCGGTTACGAAGAAGCCGCGGCCGGCTCCGTGGGGTTGTTCGAGCTTCTTGGCGAGCGCCCGTGCCGGCGTCGCCTCATGGCGTCGATCGTCGCCGGCGTTGCCGACGTGCTGGACCTTCCTGCACGCCACGGCGTCCTGAGCAAAACAGAGATCCGCCGCGCCCGCCGCCTCCAGCACCGCTACGAAGACCCCGCCTGGACCAAGCGGCGCTAGCAGGCAGCCGAGAAGCGCCCCTCTCGGACGCAACCCTGCATGCTATTCTTGAGAATGGTGAGAACCCCCTGAATATAGGTGGTTAGCCGCAGACGCCCCCTTCCGCCGACCCGTGAGGGGAGGCGAATCCCCGAGCCGAGGCAGGCACGCAAATGTCGCGCAGTCGTCGTAACCAATACGGCGATGAACGAATCACCTTGCGCCAGACGCTGGTGATTGCCGTCGTCCTGCATCTGATGCTCGGTGGCATCATGCAATGGAAGCCCGATCTGCTGTTCTCCGAGCCGATGCCTGCCCAGCCACAGCAGCAGCCGCTGGAATTTCGCTTCGTCGACGTTCCCGAAACGGAACCGCCCGACGAGTCCCCGGATACGAACGTCATGTCCGACCTCGACCGCGTCGCCGCCGACGAGTCGGAGCGCACCGACGCCGAGGACCCGTTCAACGAAGGCAACACGTCTCAGGAAGTACTGCGCAGCGACCCGGCGCCTGCTGAGCCGGAACCGCAGCCGGAGTCGGAACCGCAGCCGGAGCCGGTGCCGCCGTCACCGGAGGTCGCGCCCGCTGAGCCGGCGACGACATCTGCGGACGAGACCACGACTCCGGAGGAAGTGACGCCCGAGGACACTGCCCCGCTGCTTGAAGCCGCCACTGCGGCCGCGCAGCCGCTTGCCCGGGAAGCTCCTCCGTTGCCGCCGCCACGCCGCAACTCGTTGCGCAACTCGTTGACCCGAGGCCTGCAGCAGTACGTCGAGCCCGAAGTCTTCGGCAATGAAGACGGTGGCGCTCAGGGGCAGGGATTGGTCCAGTTCGACACCAAGGGCTACGACCTCGGGGAGTACATCTCACGCGTTCTGCGCGTCATCGAGAGAAATTGGAAGATGAACATTCCGCCGGCGGCGCGCGTTCAGGGCGTTGCGGGTGCAGTCTTCGTGAGCATCTCCATCGACCGCAACCGCGACAATCCCGGCGAGGAGAAGGCCATCATCGTCGTCCATCAGGCCTGGAGCTCGGGGAAGCCCGCGTTCGACCAGTCCGCGTTGATGGCGCTCGAAATTTCCAGCCCGCTGCCGCCGCTCCCATCGTTTTTCCCCCACGACAAGCTAGAGGGAAGGCTGGGCTTTCTCTATAACTTGGACGCCGACCAGGTTACTTTTCCCGCTCAAAGATAGGCCGCAGCCTGCGGCCGGACCATCAACGACTTCCCTCTGGATTTCTACTACATGCTCGAATTCATACGTACCGGCGGCCCCGTCATGTGGCCGCTCCTGTTGTGCTCGGTTCTGGCAGTGGCGATTACCGTCGAGCGGCTCATCAACCTGCGCCCGACCAAGGTGTTGCCCACCGATGAAGTCGAGCATCTCGGCTCGCTGATCGACGGCGGCTTGCTGGAGCAGGCCGAGGACTACTGCCACCGCCGGCCGGGACCGCTCACCAACATCGTTGCCGCCGCACTCGAGGTTCGCCAAGAGCCGCCTGAGGGCATTCGCCAGGTAGTGGTCGACCAGGGCCGCCAGGAAATTCCGCGGCTGCAGAAGTACCTCGGCGTACTGGGAACTGTGGCCAGCGTGTCGCCGCTGCTCGGCCTGTTGGGCACCGTGCTCGGCATGATCAATGTTTTCCGCGTCGTCTCGGCGCAAGGCATCGGCCAGGCCGACTCGCTCGCCGGCGGCATTTCCGAGGCCATGATCACGACGGCGACCGGATTGACGATCGCCATCCCGACGCTTGTCGCCTACAACGCGTTCTCCGACCGTGCCAACGGCTTGGTGCTCGAGATCGAGCGCCTGACGTTGACGTTCATCAAGCGCATCCTGCAGCAGCAGTCGAACAGCTCGGGCGACGCTCCCGAGCCCGTGGCCGTCCAAGGAGAGTAGGGCGATGTTCGATCAGCAGATGAGCACGCGTAAGGTCAACCTCGACATCTCGCCGTTGCTCGACGTCGTCTTCCTGCTTCTCATCTTTTTTTTGGTTACGACGACGTTCCTGCCGGACGCCGGAATGGACCTGGAGCTGCCCGAGTCAACCACGGCGGCGCCCTCGGATCTGACGTCAACGGTGGTATCGGTCGACGAGGACGGTGCGATTCAATTCGACGGCGACAGCGTTTCGGTGGAAGAGTTGCGGGCGGCTATCGCCGCGTTGACCGACGAGGAGCGGGAGCGAATCACGGTGCGTGCCGACTCTCGCGTCGACTACGGAGTGATCGTCCGGGTCATCGACGCCCTGCGCATTGCCGGAGTCGCCGGCGTGTCGTTGCCGATGGAAGCGGTGGAGGGAGATGCCGCCGGCCGTCGTGGCGGCCGAGGCCCCGCGCCGCGCTGAGGTTGTTGCCGTCGAGCCCCGAGCAGCTCTCGGGGTTGCGATGGTTGGCTGCGCTGCTGCTCGCCTGGACGGTGTCACGAATATGGCTGGGATAGGCACACCGCTGATCGTCGTCGTCGGGCCGACGGGCGCCGGCAAGACCTCGCTGGCGATCGAGATCGCCGGCTGGTTCGACGGCGAAGTCGTGTCGGCCGACGCGTTCCAGATTTATCGCGGGCTCGACATCGGTACGGGAAAGGTCAGCGCCGACGAGACCCGGGGAATCGCCCACCACTGCATCGACATCGCGGACCCGTCGCAGTCGTTTTCTGCGGTCAGCTTCGCGCGCGCCGCGACGGCCGCCATCGACGGAATCACGAAACGCTCGCACCAGCCCGTGGTCGCCGGCGGCAGCGGTTTCTACTTGCGAGCGCTGATCGACGGTTTGGCGCCGCTACCAACGCACGATCCGGCGTGGCGTAAGGCGCTGCAAGCAATCGAGGCGCGGCGTGGTTTGCCACATCTGTTCGCGATGCTCGAAGTACTCGATCCCGAGTGGGCGGAGAGGGTCGGTGCGGCGGACCGACAACGCATCCTGCGTGCACTCGAGGTCACCTTGAGGCTCGGCGAGCCGATCAGCAGGACGCTGCAACGAGACGGATGGACAGGCCCCCACTACGACGCGATGTGGATCGGATTGACGTGGCCTCGGGAGCGTCTGTACGAACGCATCGGCACCCGCGTCGACGCCATGCTGAAGGCGGGTTGGGTCGCCGAAGTCGAACGGTTGATCAGCGGTGGTCTGTCGCCGCGGGCGCCCGGGTTGCGGGCGATCGGCTATCGCGAGCTGGCGCGTCACGTCGGCGGTGAGATCGAACTGGAGGCGGCGCGCGACGAGATCGTCCGCGCCACGCGGCGTTATGCGAAGCGTCAACTCACCTGGTTTCGCAAGCAAACGCCGGCCACCTGGTTCATCGCGGAAACGGCGTGCGAGCCGCTCTATCCGCAGATCCGAGCGCATTTGGTGGAAAAACTCGCGTGCTACACTCCGGGCTCCATGGCCTCCGAGCATGCGCACTGACGACATCCTTGTCCTTCCTGTCTGCCGAGTGTCGGACCGAGCGCTCACCGCGATCGTGATTCTGGCGGTCGGCTTGGGCTCGGCGTGCGCGACCACCGGGACGGGCGCGCCGGCGACCCCCGACGAGACGCTTGCGCGGCGTTTTGTCCTCGACTACGCGCACGTACCACCGCCGCCCGCCGGGCTCCCTTCGGGTGTTTCCGACGCCTGGATGGCGCTGCGCCGCGGTGACGCGATGGCTGCCGACCAGGCGCTTGCGGTGCTCACGGCAGGTGACCGGCAGACCGCCGGGGCCCACACGGTGACCGGTTTCCTGGCGTTGGGACGCGGCGGCACGGCGTCGTCGCGAACCCACTTCCAGCAGGCGTTGGCCGTGACACGCGAGTACTCCAGTGCGCTGTACGGCCTCGGTTTTCTGGCCGAGGCTGCCGGTAATCGGGCGGCGGGCCGCGACTGGTACAGCCGCGCAGTTCAGGCTGACCCCGGGCTCTCCGAGGCCGCGATACGG
>CBDUXW010000246.1:0-5455 GCA_965371275.1 uncultured bacterium
CCGCCGTCGAAGCCGGGGAACACGATGGTGCCCTCGAGACTCGGCGGCTCGTACATGCCCGTCTTGAGCTTCCGGAACTGCTCGAGCACCGCAGCGTGCGCTTCCGGTGTGCGCTGTGTGAGCATGTCCTCGGTGAGACCCTGGTGGGCGAAGGGCGCCGGCAAAACCGGCTGCGGCTGGGTAGCCGCCAGCAGCTCACCGTCGATCGCCGAAGCCGGGACCGGCCGGTCCTCGATCGGGAAAAGCGGCTCGCCGGTGCGCCGGTCGAAAACGTACACGTAGCCCGTCTTGGTGATCTGCGCGACCGCGTCGACGCGGCGGCCGTCGCGCGTCACGGTGACCAGGCTGGGCGCCGCCGGGAAGTCCCAGTCCCAGACGTCGTGG
Source organism: uncultured bacterium (assembly GCA_965371275.1). Classification (GTDB taxonomy): domain Bacteria; phylum Acidobacteriota; class UBA890; order UBA890; family UBA890; genus CBDCBL01. Next base: position 385 of record CBDUXW010000246.1, read on the forward strand.
CGAATGGCCTGGAAGTGCCACACCCGCTCGCCGGTGCGCGCATCGAGCGCCAGCACGCTGTTGGCGAACAGGTTGTCGCCGTGCCGATTGGCGCCGTAGAAATCGAACGACGCCGAGCCGGTCGCCGCGAACACCAGCCCGGTCGCGGGGTCGACCGTTACGCCGGCCCAAGCGTTGGCCCCACCGGAGATCTCGTGGGCGTCGGGCGGCCAGGTGTCGTAGCCGAACTCGCCCGGCGCCGGGATGGTGCGAAACATCCACCGTTGCCCGCCGGTGCGCACGTCGAAGGCTCGAATGTGTCCCGGCGACCCCGGCAGCGTCTCCGGCACGCTGCTCCCTATGATGAACAAGTCCTCGAAGACCACGCCGGGCGTGCTGGCGCTCACACTCAGCGCTTCGGCGGGCCGCCCGAGCCCCTCCCGCAGGTCGATTCGCCCCGCCTGTCCGAACGACGCGATCGGCTGGCCCGTTTGCCTGTCGAGCGCCCAAAGATAGCTGCGGGCGGCGACGAACACGCGATCGTCGTGCACCGTCACACCGCGATGACGCGCCCTGGTGCGCGGCGCACCGGTCGCCGCGATGGGATCGAAAGCCCACAGCAACGCCCCCGTCTCCGCATTCAGGGCGATGACCTTCAGTGTCGGCGTCGTCGCGTAGAGCACCCCGTCGACGACGATGGGGTTGCTCTGCATCTCGGAACCTTCAAAGGCGTCCCGTGAGTCGTACGTCCAGGCTACCTGGAGCTCGCCGACGTTGTCCTTTGTGATCTCGGTAAGCGGCGAGTAGCGGATGTTGTCGACACCGCCGTTCAGCGCCCAGTCGACGTCGGCCGGCGGCCCGCAGGCCGCCGGCAGGAGGCACAGCGCAAAGAGACTCGGCGTAGAAATCCGCATGGCGCCGGGATTGTACCCCGAGATGCGGCGCGCAAACTCACCACGGCGGCAGCTTCCGGTAACCTCCCGACCGGTTCCAGGGGCAATCGCCCGTATCGAGCGGGACGCTAGGCTTCGCCGGCGGTGAATCGATACCCGACGTGCGGAACCGTGTGGAAGTGCAGGGGCTCCTGGGGGTCGATCTCGAACCGCTGGCGCAAATGCACGATGAAGTTGTCGATCTCCCGCGACGACGGAAACGCATCGTATCCCCACACGACGTCCAGAATCTCGTCGCGTGATACGTCCTGACCTTCTCGCTCGGCGAGAAGGCGCAGAATCATGGCTTCCTTGTGCGTGAGGTCGTGCTCCGCGCCGTCGGCGCTACGGCCGTGGAAGGTTCGAAAATCGACCTGGTTACCGCCGAATCGCACGACCGGATCTTCGAGCTGCGAGCCGCCGAACCATCGGTTGCGCCGCAGGATCGCGGCGACGCGGAGCAGGAGCTCGGCGAGATGGAACGGCTTGCTCATGTAGTCGTCGCCGCCTTCTTCGAGGCCGCGTATTCGGTCTTCAGGTTCGCCTTTGGCGGTGAGAAAGAGCACCGCAACCTTGTTGCCCTCTTCACGGAGCAGCCGGCAGACCTCGAATCCATCCATGTGGGGCAGCATGACGTCGAGCAGGACGAGCTCGTAGGCGCCGCTGCGTGCCGCCTCCAGGCCGCTTTCACCATCGGCGGCGACGTCCGCCTCGTAACCTTCGGCCGTGAGGTTCTCCTGGATCCCGGCGGCGAGCTCCGGCTCGTCCTCGACGATCAAGATTCTGGCGGCGGTGGTCATCCGAGCAAACTTACCAAAGACGAACGGCGGGCGGATTGAGGTTACGGCCCGGCTGGCGGATCATCCCTCGATGAGCGCAGCGAAACGACGGCTCCTGATCCTGGTGAATCTCGGCACTCCCGAGGCCCCGACGCCGGAAGCCGTTCGCCGGTTTCTCCGCGAGTTTCTGTCCGACCCCAGCGTTATCGATGTGCCGCGTTGGCTGTGGCAACCCATTCTGCGCGGCATGGTGCTGCGCAGCCGGCCGCACAAGGTGGCGGAACTGTATCGTTCGATCTGGATGGACGGCGGCTCACCACTCGCGGTCGGCACCCGCGAGATCGCGGCGGGCCTCGAGCAGATCTCCGACGGCCGCTTCGACGTTGTCTGGGCCTATCGGTACGGCGAACCCTCCTTGGCCGAGGTGTTCCGTGCTCGTGTCGACCCCGACACCGAAGCAGTGGTTCTTCCCTTGTACGCGCACCGCACCAGCTCGACGACCGGGTCGGTGTTCATCGAAGCGGATCGCGTCGCCCTCGAGCTCGGCGTCCCGGCCAATGTCCGCAAGGTCACGCTGGCCGCGGAGGACCCGGAGTTCATCGAAGCGACGGCCGAGCGCTGCCGCGCTGCATTTGCCGCGGCCGAGCCGCAGCACCTCGTGCTGTCGTACCACGGCATTCCGACGCGCTACGACCGGCGCGAGAAGCGACAATACAGCGCCGACTGTCTGGCCACTACCGATGCCCTGTTGAAGGCGCTCGACTGGAAGCCCGGACGCGCCACCCATTGCTACCAATCGAAGTTCGGCCCGGAGCCCTGGTTGAAGCCGGCAACCGCCGACGTCATCAAGGAACTGCCCGCCAAGGGTGTGCGCAGCCTCGCGGTTGTCACGCCCGGCTTTCTGACCGACGGTCTCGAAACCATCGAGGAAATCGGCATCCAGGGACGCGAAATGTTCGAGGCGGCCGGCGGCGAGACTTTCATTCGCGTGGCGGCGCCGGAGGATCATCCGGCCATGCTCGCCGCTCTCAAGCGAACGGCGTTCCCCGACCTCTAGCCCGCATATCTCAACGCCCTTCGTCGCGAGGGCGTGGAGATATGCGGGCTAGCAGGGTGCCGAAGAACCTCCGTAGGCGCCGTGCATAGGGGATCTTCAGTACCCGGCTAACGGTGACAACTCCGTGACAACTCGAGGAGCGGTGGCCGCTAGCTTTTCACGATACACATCGAGTGGAGCCACTTCGAATCAGGTTCCAGCCGGGGCTTTCGGACCCCGGCCGCCCGAGGAGACATGGACAGAATCGGCCTGGCTAGTGTGAGTTGGCGTCGCCAGAGTACCGACGACGTAGCCCGTTTCACGATTCCGGTCGATGAGCGGCCGCAGGCTCTTCCCGACATCGCCGCCAGCGCCGGCTTGCAGGAGCTCGTGTATGTCGCCACCTGCAACCGCGTAGAGGTAGTGTACGTCGGCGATGAAAGCCGGCCCGCGAGCGCCTACCGCCCGCGCATCTATGCCGCGATTACCGATCGCACTCCCAAGTTGGGGGAGGCCGAGCGCGCCATGACCGCATGGGTGGGCGAAGGGGCGGTGGAGCATGTTTTTCACGTCGCCGCCGGGTTGGACTCCGCCATGGTGGGCGAGACCGAGATTCGTGGTCAGGTGCGGCAAGCGCTGGAGCTCTCGCGCGAGCTCGGCCTGGTCGGGCCGCGACTGGAGTGGGTGTTCGAGGAAGCCGCAAAGACGGCCCGTCGGATCCACAACAGCACCGAGCTCGGCCACGGCAAAGTCTCGCTCGCCGAGCTCGCCATCGCCAGGGCCCGGGCGCGGCTGGCGGAAACACCGTCGGCGCTGGCGCTCGTCGGCGTATCGCCCATGACCGAGCGCTGCGCCGAGAAGCTCGCCCACGAGGGCACCGAGATCATCGTGTTCAACCGCTCTGTGGAGCACGCCGCCGAGCTTGTGAACCGTGTCGGCGGCACCGCGCATCCGCTTGCCGCACTCGGCGAGGGCGCCGACCCGATCGAAGTGGTGGTGTCGGCGACCGGCTCGCCCGACCCCGTGATCACGCGCGCCGATCTCGAACGACTGGCTGCCCGTACCCGCTCGGGCCGCCCGCCGTTGATCATCGACATGGCGAATCCGCCGGACGTCGCGGCCACCGATGCCGCCGCGGCGGGCGTCGAGCGCATCGGCATCGAGGACCTCGTCGATGAAGCTCAGGCACACCGCGAGCATCGCGCTGATGCCGCCGCCGACGCCCGCGCGATGGTCGATCAGGCGCTTGCCGATCTTCGCGGCCGGTTGGGCGACAAGGCCCTGTCGCCGATGCTGGTGGCGATGCAACAGAGATACCAGGAAACCACCCGGGTCGCGCTCGAGCGCCTGTTCCGCAAGGATCTCGCGACCTTGAGCGAGGATGACCGCGAGGTGTTGCACCGTTGGGCTCAAGTGCTGGCGCGACGGCTTGCCCACGTGCCACTCGTGGGCTTGCGGGCGATTGTTCGGGACAAGGGCCTGGGTGTCGCCGAAACCTTTTTCGCCGAGGCCGACGAGTTCCTGGCAGCCGAGCTGCAGCAACGGCTCGACGCCGAAGTCGGCCCGAAGCTCGCAGCCGGCGAAGGCGACGCTGAGCTCGACGCAGAAGGAGCAACGCTGTGAAGATCCGCATCGGCTCGCGCGGCTCGGCCCTGGCGTTGGCGCAGAGCAACGGTGTGGCCCGCACCCTCACCGAACTGGGGCACGACACGGAGGTCACCGTCATCCAGACGGCCGGAGATCGCGACCAAGACCGGCGCTTCTCGGAAATCGGCGCCCCCGGTGTTTTCGTTCGCGAAATCGAAGCGGCTCTTCTCGACGGAGACATCGAACTCGCCGTTCACAGCTATAAGGACCTGCCCTCGCAAAGCCCGGAAGGTCTGGTGGTTGCAGCGGTCCCCGAGCGCCTCGATGCGGCTGATCGACTGATCGTACGCGCTGCTGCAGAGCCCCCGTCCGGTGTCCCGAGTGCGACGCCGAGCATCGACCTGCCGCTGCCGGAGAACGCGGTCGTCGGCACCGCTTCCGAGCGGCGCCGCGCGCTGCTGCAGTCGCTGCGCCCCGATTTGCAGATCGAGCCCATTCGCGGCAACGTGCCCACCCGCCTGGCCAAGCTCCACGAGGGTCGCTACCAGGCGATCGTCCTGGCCGCCGCCGGTTTGATGCGGCTGCAGCGCCGGCCGGACGCCACCGACCTGGGCTTGGACCAGCTCGTGAGCCTGCGCCTCGACCCGGCGGTTTTCGTACCCCCACCCACCCCGGGCGCCCTTGCCGTGCAGTGCCGCGAAGACGATCCCCTATGCGACGCCGTGGCTCCCTTGCACGACATCGAATCCGCCGGGCCG
>CBDUXW010000247.1:0-5452 GCA_965371275.1 uncultured bacterium
GCGCCGCGCACAGCCTCGCGGGCGTCCATGACCAACGAGAACACCATGGGCACGAGCAGCAGCGTGAACACCGTCGACACGATCAGACCACCGACCACCACGCTGCCGAGGCCGCGGTAAATCTCCGAGCCGGCGCCGCGAAACAGGATCAGCGGCGCCATGCCCATTACCGACGTGATGGTGCTCATGAAGATCGGGCGGATACGGTCGGAGACCGCCTCGCGCAGGGCGTGACGGTGGCTCAGTTCGCGCTCCCGGATGTAGTTGAGCGTTTGGTGGACGATCAGGATGGCGTTGTTGACCACGATGCCGATCAAGATGACGAAACCGAGCATGGCGACGATGTCCAGCGCCTGGTACGCAATAAACGTGTTCACCGCCCACAACCCGATGAATCCGCCGACGGCGGCGAAGGGCACCGAGAACATGATTACCAGCGGATACAGGAACGACTCGAACAGCGCTGCCATCAACAGATAGGTCACCACCAGGGCGAGGATGAAGTTGTTCTGCAAAGCGCGCCGCGTTTCGGTGAGCTTGTCGGCAGCACCCGCCAGCGTCGCCGTGTACGCACCACCGAGCGACCCGTCGCGGCGTAGCGGCTCCAGCACCCGCTCGTCGACCAATGTCATGGCGGTCCCGAGAGCCATCTCCGGCGGCGGCACGACGCGGATGGTGACCGCGCGCTGCCGCTCGATACGCTGAATCTGCTGCGGGCCGCTGGTAGTGACCACGCGGCCGACGTCGCCGATGGTGACGGAGCGACCGGACGGCGTCACGATGATCAAGTTCTCGATGTCCTGACTACGGTGGTCGGTGTAGCGGGTCTCACCGCGCAGCACCAGATCGATCGCCCGGCCCTCGAACTGGTACTCGCTTACCTTCACGCCGTCGATCAAAGCGTTGAGCATGAAGCCCACGTCCTGGGCGCTGAATCCGAGCTCCGCGGCGCGCTCGCGGTCCGGAATGATGCGTACCTCGGGATTGCCGAGCTCGAGGCTCGGAATGGGCTGCGCTTGCGCACCCGGCACCGTCGCCAGCACCGCGCCGAAGACGCGCCCACCGAGCGCCAGCAACGCTTCGAGATCGGGCCCGGTGAGGTCGATGTCGAGGCCACGGGTCAACTCGGCCCCGGTGTCGAAGATCGACATCTGCTGGACCACGGGAATCATTCCCGGAATGCCGCCGAGCGCCGACTGCAGCATGGGGACGGCTTCGTGGGCACGATCCGCCTCACGCGGATCGACGCGAGCTCCCATGAACACCATGCCGCCCATCGACACGTAGAAGAACCGGTCCAAGGGCGGCCCGTCGAGCACCGCGGCCTCGGGGCTGTCCGGGTCCACATGAAAGTAGGGGCGTAACCTGTCTGCCACCGTGTCGGCGATCGACGCATATTCAGCCACGTTGTAGCCGGCGGGGGCGATCAGCATGGCGATGATGAAGTTCTGGTTGCCCGTCGGCAGATACTCGGTGGGCGGTACGAGACCAACTGCCAGGGCCACGGCCCCACCGACCAGCACCACGATCATGGCCAGCCGCAGGACCACCGACCCGGAAAGCCGGTACACCAGGTTGCCGATTCCCTTGCTCAGCGACTCACCCACCGAAGCGAGACCCCAGAGGTGCCGCCATCCTCCCTGCGTCGCACGCGCGTGGGGGTCGTCGGGCGCGCTGCGCGGCACGGCGCTCAGCACGCGTGCCGCCAAGCTGGGAATCAACGTGATCGACACCACCAGGGAAATCAGCACCGCGGCGCTGACCGCCACGGCAATGTCGCGGAACAACTGCCCCGCCTCGTCTTGAACGAAGAAGACCGGCAGGAAAACGGCGACCGTCGTGAGCACCGAAGCCAGGACCGCGCCCCACACCTCACGGGCGCCGTCGTAGGCCGCTTGCCGGCGCCGCTTGCCGAGTTGCTGGTGCCGATAGATGTTCTCCAGCACCACGATGGAGGCGTCGACAATCATGCCGACCGCGAATGCCAGGCCCGCAAGGCTCACGACGTTGATGTTGCGACCCAGCAGAGACATCGCCAGAAACGTGCCGATGACGCTCACCGGAATGGCAAGTCCGATAACCAGCGTGCTCGAAAAGCTGCGCAGGAAGAGCAGCAGAGTGGCGATCGCCAGCACGCCGCCGATCATGATGTTGCGCTGCACGAGATCGATCGCCTCTTCGATGTAGTCGCTATCGGAAAACGACACCTCCAACACCAGGCCGCGTTCGGCCAGCGGTCCGGCGTTCAACTGATCAACGACTTCGCGGATGCCCTCCATGACGACCAGTGCGTTAGCACCCTTCTGGCGCGTGATGTTGACGGCGATCGACCGGCCGTCCATGTTGCGAACCTCTTCGCTCGGATCCTTGAAGCCCAGCACAACGCGAGCGACGTCTCTGACGTAAACCGGAGCGTTGTCGCGCCAGGCGAGCACGACGTTCTCCACGTCGTCCGGCGACGTGTATTCACCCACCGTGCGCACGACGTAGGTACGCTTACCCTCGTCGAAATCACCGGCGGATACGTCGCGGTTCTCGGCATCGAGCACGCGCCCGACATCGGCGAGAGTCAGTTCTCGGGCCGCCAGCGACTGCGGGTCGACGATCACCCGCAGCTCGCGGTCGCGCCCCCCGAAGCCGCCGCTCGCGGCAACTCCGGGGACTCTCTCGAGCGCCGGCTGCACGACCTGATCGACGAAATCCCACTGCTTGTCGACCTCGATGTCGATGCCCTCCCGAGCACGGAGGTCGAACCACACTTTGGCATCCTCGGCACCACCCATCGCCGAGGTGCCGACGACGGGTTTGAGGGCGTTCCGCGGATACTCCGGTACCTGCTGCAGCTTGTTGTTCACCCGCAGCATCGCAGCGTCGATTTCGGTGCCGGTTTGGAACTGCAACGAAACGCTGCCGGACGACTGCAGGCTGGAGCTCGTCATCCGTACCAGTCCTTCGAGTGTCTTGAGCTGCTCCTCCTGCTCGCGGACGATCTCGGATTCGATTTCCTCGGGCGACGCTCCAGGCCATATCGTCGACACGTACACCATCGGCCGCTCGACATCGGGGATCATCTGCACCGGGATGCGGAACAACGCCAGCATGCCGAACAACACCACCAGCAACACGCCAACGGTGACGCTTACCGGATAGCGAATCGAGGCATCGACGATTTTCATCGCCCGGCGCCCTCGCGAGCGACGGTCGAGTTTCCAGGGGTCGGCGCCTGCGGCGGCTCGATTTCAGTGTGCCCGACGATCTGCACAGGGAGCCCCGGCCGCAGCATCTCGTTGCCGCGCGTTACCACCAGATCAGCCGCAGCGATGCCGCCGTCGACCGCCTGCCAGGCGCCGAAACCGACGCCGATCGTCACTTCGACCTCCTCGACGGTGCTCTGGTCGGCGGTGAGGCGGTACACGAATGCACGCCCGGAACGGAGAACCAAGGCGTCCTTCGGAACAAGTACCGTGGGCACGGGGTTTCCCACCTGGGCCAGCAGACGAGCCAGCATGCCGCCACGAATGCGGCCGTCGGGATTGTCGATAAGCACGATCAACGGGAAAGCCCGGGCCTGGGGAATGGCCTGCGGCACGAGCGCCTTGATCGTCGCCGGGAACGTCCCCGGAAAGGCGTCGAACTCTATTTGCAGCTCGATGCGTTGACGCTGCGCTTCGCGCGCCTGCGCGACATAGCGTTCGGGCACGCCGATCGTCACCTCGACCTGAGAGAAATCCATGAGGGTGATCACGTCGCCGCCGCGGTCAGACCACTCGCCACGCTCGACGTGCACCGCCGCGACCTCGCCGGCAAACGGCGCGACAATTCCGGCTCGCGCGATCATCTCCTCGAGACGCGCGGCTTCGGCGGTGAAACGCGACACCGCCTGGGCTTGGGCATCGCGATCGGCAATCGCCGACTCGAACTCGCGCACCGAGATCGCGCCGCGCTCCCGCAGGTCGCTGACCCGCCCCACCTCGCCCGCGAAGCGGATCAGGCGGGCCTCGGCTTCCCGTCGGTTGGCGCGCGCAGCGGCCAGGTCGAGCTCCCGTGTGGTGGTGCGCAACTGGGCGAGCAGCTGTCCCTGCACCACTGCGTCACCCTCCTCTACGAGGACGGCCTCGACGACGCCCTCGACCTCGGAGGCCACCACGGCCTCACGGTGCGGGCGTACCGAGCCCAGCATCTGCACGGGCTCGGCGGCAATCGTCTCGATCGCGGCAACGACTTCGATGGGTGAGGGGCCGAACCCGAAACCTCCGCCGGGCGCGCCGGCGCCCGGGTCGCCCGCCGCTCCGTCGCCGGGCCGCGGCCACATGGCATAGGCCAGCAGCGCCGCGATGGCAAACCCCGCGACGACCCCGGCCAGCACCCCTCCGAGAGAGAGGCGTTGCGCGGACGCATTCTTGCTGTTCATAGGCTTGTCGCTCAAAGCCATGGGGGAGCCTCACACGTGTAAGGTGCCGATGTGCGAAAGGGGGGTCGCGGCGCGCAAGGCAGGTACGACCAGCGTACGTAAGGCACGGTCGAGCCGCAACTCAACCGCGGCACAAACCATCAGCCTGCGGCACAGAAGGATGCAGATAAGCGGTAGTTCGGCGCCGCTGGCCCGTGTTCGGTGACCGCTCAACACCCCTCTTTGCCGCTAGGCGTGGAATCGGTATCCGAATCACGTGCGTGACCTTAAACTTTGGCCTGCATCTCAGAAAAAACGGCCGCCGGCACCCGCGGCAGAAACGACGAGAGGCGAATGCCCGCACGGATTGCTCTGGAGTGCAAAGGTCTGACGAAAAGTTTCAACGGCACGCTCGCCGTCGACGCCTTCGACATGGAGGTTCCCGAGCGTCAAGTGTTCGGGTTGTTGGGCCCGAACGGTTCGGGCAAGACAACGACGATCCGCATGGCGATGGGCATCTACGCGCGCGACAGCGGCGAGGTGCGCACCCTGGGCGCCGACAACCCCCTCGACGTGCGCGACCGGCTGGGGTACCTGCCCGAGGAGCGCGGCCTCTACCCGAAGATGAAAGTCAGCGAGCAGCTCGCCTTTCTGGGTTCGATCCGTGGCCTTTCGCAGCGCGAGGCGCACAAGCGGGCAGCGAGCTGGCTCGACAGACTGGGGCTCGGCGAGCGCGCCAAATCGGACACCAACGAGCTCTCCAAGGGCATGCAGCAAAAGGTGCAGTTCGCCGCCGCGGTGATGCACGAGCCGGAGCTGCTCGTGCTCGACGAGCCCTTCACCGGCCTCGACCCGATCAACACCCGGCTGCTCAAGGAGCTGATCCTCGAGCAGCGTGAGAAAGGCACCACGGTCGTACTGTCAACGCACCGCATGGATCAAGTCGAGCAGATGTGTGAGTCGATCTGCTTGATCGACAAGGGACGTAGCGTCCTGGCCGGCGAGCTCAGCAAGATCAAGGCGTCCTACGGCACCAGCACCGTCGAGCTCGAGTACGACGGG
>CBDUXW010000248.1:0-5444 GCA_965371275.1 uncultured bacterium
CCCGCACGATCGCCAGGTGATCGAGCACGCCGACTCGCACAAGATCGGCACACGGCTCACCGACGGCCGGCGCCGTGAAGGCAGACCCTTCGTCGATCGATGGAACATCGAAGAGGCGTTCGGGCGGTACAGCGCAACCGTCGAAGATCACCCGCCGCACGCCGGCGCCGACCAAACCGATGCAGCCCACGTCCTCGAGCTGCACTCCCGGGGCATCGACGGGTACCAGGTAACCGCGATTGTCACGCACCACGAGCAACCAGTCGGCCAATGCCGTCGCCACCATCGGTGCCGTGCCGTGAAGCTCGACACCGGATTCGGCCGTCACCGTCGCGACACCCTCCGCCGCGTCACCCGCGACGATTGGCTGATTGCTGATGGCACCTTGCGATATGACGGTCGCCAACTGTCGCCCGGCGCGCAGGTCGTCGATCAGCGTCGGATCGTCCGCCGTAACACCGTCGAGCAGATCGCACGCGAGCAAATGCTGGGCGGCCAGTGCGGCCAACGACGGATCGCGACCGGCGAGCTCCTCGAGCAATACGTCTCGCTGCCCATAGCGGGGTGTCGCCGGCGTTGCGCGGCTTGCCGGACCCGACCAGGTCTCACCGTCGCGCCCCGACGCGACCGCCGCGGCGAGCTGTGTGGAAAGCCAGTCGCGAAGCTCGGCGCTGACCGCCAGCCCTTTCTCGAGCTCACCCAGAACGGCGGAATCGAGGTGCTCGTCGCACCAATCGCGAATCGCCTCGCGTTGCGTCTCGAACGCCAGCGGCCGGCACTCGACAGCCGGCCACGCGGCGCTCCACGACCACGCGGCGCTCGGCTCAGAAGGTAGCCCGTGCGACGCGGCGAGCTGATCGACGCCGGCAGCCTCACGCAGTCCGCGCAGCAAGACGAGAAGTCCCTCGATATGGTGCTCGCGCAGTTGCTTGCCCACCACGTCCGACCAGAAATAGTGCTTGGCGCCGGCGTGCCGCGCCAATTCTCCGACCCGCTCGGCGGCGTCGGCCCACACTGCTTCAGCGCCATCGGTTGCGGCGCGCAGCGATTCGAGTGTCGCCGCCTGCCACAGTGCCCGTGCAGCCTCGAAGCGCCGCGTCGCCGCGGTCAGCAACTCTTCGAGGTAGTGGCGCTCGCCTTGCTCCAGCGCCAGCGGCGAATCACCGAGGGCCTGCGAGTAGCCGTCCAGCGCCGCGGCGAAGCGACACAGCTCGGCCTCGACCGCCGCCACCAGTGTCGCCTGCTCGGGACTCATCGACAGGTCGGACTTTGCCGGCCAGAACGCCTCCCAATAGCTCGGCAGACGTCTCAAGTGTGCCACCGGCTCGGTGCGCGCCAGCAGGTAATCGCGCAGCTCGGCGTGGGTCGGTGTATAGGTCTCGTAGATCAACCGCTGCTGGGTCGCCCGGCTCCAGTGCACGTCGGAGGTGGCGCGCCAGCAGGTCTCACACTTCAGACAGTTGTCGAAGTTGACGACCACGCCGGGCATGCCGCGTGGATTGCGATCGACCTCGTAGACCTTGGCGGGGCAGACGTTCCACAGCGGCGAATCGACCAGCTCGCCGCGCGCCGCCAGATCGTCGGGCCACAGCACTTTGATGTGCGAGTGCTGCCCCTCGCGATAGCGAATGGTGCCGAGCTTGTGCTCGTACGGTGTCTTGATCTCGACGGCGTCGTCGTCGAGGCGTATGCGCCGGCGGTTGTCATCGAGCAACCGCGCAACGAACTGCTCGCGAAACGCCGACAGGTCCTTTTTCAGCACGAAGTACTGGAACCGCTCGACTGCAGACTGCGCCAGCACCCCGAGGGTTCCGGCCACCAAGGTGATGACGTACAGGAACACATCCCACACGGAAAGCTGGTTGATCAAGCGACCCAAGGCGCGCGGCAATTTGGCGTCGAGGGGCTCGTCGTCGTTGGTGTAGACGTCGGCAAAGGCGGCGCCTATCGCCGGGCCGAAGCGCTTCCAGTACCACCGAGCAAGCAGCGGCATGCGACCGGGCGCCTCGGCGCCGGCCAGGACACGATATGTCGTGCGAAATTCACCGCCGTCCGGCGTCGCGGCCGTGGCGACACCCGTGTGGTCATCGCTGCCGATGGAAGTGCGGCGACTCGGCAACAAGGCTGAGACGGTGTTGAGCAACCAGCGCGCCGGCGTGCCGATGCCGAAACCCTCCCAGGCGGCGCGACCGAGGCCAAGAGCCCTGGAGTTCTCCCGCAGATCGGCGAGCACGCTCTTGAGGTGCTTGTTCAGTACCAGCCGACGCTTGAGTCGCACCGCCTCCCACCAGCGGCGCGGCGCGGAAATTTCGGGACGCGACAGAACGAACGCCATGCTGTTGGCGAGATCGACCTGCTGGTCGAAGAAAAAACGGGTGCGCTCGATGTAACCGGGCCAGTCGGCGAGGCGCTCGACGTTGCGATAGTAGTGGGTCTGCTGCAGCGGCTTGACGTAGGTCTGCTCGAGCGCCGCAGCGCTGAACGGGCTGTCGCCGGATCCGCCGCCCGCGGTGCCGCCTCCCGGACCTCCGTTGTCGGCGGCGATCTGCTGCACGGCGGCGGCGAACAACAGACCCATCGCCGTCGCCGGGCCGGTGAAATTGGGGTACGGAAAGTCGACGCCGATGCCGCTGGCAGCGCCGCCGATCGCCAGGCCGTCGTCGATCAGGCGCGGAATCTCGCGCAAGCCGCCGCTGCGGATGATCTTCGTGCCGTAGGAAGTTACTTCGCCGCCGTCAATCCAGCGCTCGATCTCCGGCAACCCCTTGAACCACTCCATCAGCAGGTTGTGGTCGCCGTCGAAGTTCGCCGCCAGGTTGTCGACAGGCAGCACGAATCCCAGCGACAGGCTGTCGCGATTGGTGTATATGAAGCCGCCCATGTTGAGCCGTATGGTGCGACCGCGACGTGTGCCGTTGCGCAGCAACATCTCGTAGGCGCCACCACCCCCGACCGGCAGCCCGAAACGCTCCTCGATGATCTCGGGCGACAGCGAAACAACTTCCTTGACGCCCTGCAGGAAGTGCGGACCGCTCGCGGAGCCCTCCTCGCCGGCGTCCGCACCGACGCGCTCGTAGCCCTCCTGGGTCACCAGGTGCGAGGCATCGCCCTCGGCCAGAAACACGACGTCGGCGTAGGCCGGGCCGCGCTCGGTGTGCACGCCGATGATGCGGCCCTGGTGGCGGATCAGGCTCTGGACCGTGGTTTCGCACAGCAGGACGACGCCGTGTTCGCGGGCGAGCTCAGCGAGATAGCGGTCGAAAACCGGCCGCAGAACCGTATAGCAGGAACGGAAAACCGCCGGGTCGCGCAGTGCCGCGCCCAGCATCGAGTGGCCGTTGTAGGAATAAAAGCCACGCTCTACGAGCGGGCGCTCAACGGGACTGCTTTCGATCGCCTCGCGGCCGAAAGCCTCGGGCGCCTCGATGTTCTCGGCGAAGTAAACGGCGCCGGACCAGTTCTCGGCACCCGGATACACCGCCGCCTCGCACACGAGTACCGAGAACCCGGCGCGGCCGAGGGCGGTTGCAGCGGTGATACCGGCAGGGCCACCGCCTACAACGATGACGTCAAAGCGGTTCTGGTCCAAAATGGAAAGCTCCAGCCATTATGAGAAACGCGCGTCCAAATAGCCCCGAAAGTATGAAGTACTGCTCGAATATGAAGGTGGGGCCCCGCCGGACGGGCGTTCGAGGCTGCTTTCTATAAGGATATCGGGATGCCGCCCGAGACGGTAGCCGACGACCCGCTCGGACGCCCCCGTCCTTGCGCAAAGCCCCGGCGCCACGCAGACTCGGGCGCAAGAAACAACCGAACGCTCAGGAGACAATCTCGATGCAAAACAGACGTAGCAGGGCGCTGAAAGGCTCTCCGAGACGCCGCCAATGGGCCTTCGTCATCGGCTTGTTCATCGCGGTGCTCACGACCACCGGTTCCGGGGCAGCGCAGCAGCCGCGCCGCGTGACACTCGTCAACGCGACCATCGTCGACGGCCTGAACAACGCTTCGTTTCTCGGCCACGTAGTCATCGAGAATGGGCGCATCATGAGCGTCGAGGAGGGCAGGCGCATGGAACCGGGTGACGATCCGAACGTCATCGACCTCGATGGGCTCGTGTTGGCCCCTGGGTTCATCGACATCCACAACCACTCGGACCGCGCCATCACGCGGCAACCTCAGGCCGAGGCGCTGATCTCGCAGGGGCTCACCACCATCGTCGGCGGCGCCGACGGCGGCTCCCAGTGGCCGATCGGTGAATACCTGCGCCGGGTCGAGGACGCGCAGCCGGCGGTCAACGTGGCCACCTTGGTCGGACACGGCACGGCCCGCCGTCAGGTCCTGGGCGACGACTTCAAGCGCCAGGCGACGGCGGCGGAAGTGGCGCAGATGGCCGAGCTCATCCGCACCGGCATGGAAGAAGGCGCCTTCGGCCTGTCGAGCGGGCTGGAATACGACCCCGGCTTCTACTCGAGCACTGAGGAGCTGATCGCATTGGCCGAGGTGGCCGCGGGCCTCGGCGGATTCTACATGTCGCATATGCGCGACGAAGAAGAGACGGTCATGGATGCCATCGACGAAGCCATCCGGATCGGCTTCGAAGGCGGCCTGCCGGTACAGATCTCACACATCAAGATGGGTAACGCCAGCGTCTGGGATCGGTCGGAAGAGGCACTCGAAAAGCTCGCCGCAGCGCGCCGGCGCGGACTCGACATCGCGGCCGATTGGTATCCCTACCAAGCCTGGGCTTCGGGGCTTGCCATCGTCGTGCGCTCGAGGCGATTCAGCGATCCGGACGCCGTTGCCGAGGGGCTCGCGGCCCTGGGCGGTGCCAACCGGATACAGGTAACGCGCTACGAACCCGACCCGTCGGTCGAAGGCTTGCGACTCGATGAGATCGCCGCGCTCAAGGACAAGACACCGGTCGAGATGTACATAGAAATGATGGCGGCCGGCGGCGGCGGCGTCATCGGCCACACCATGAAGCTCGAAGACGTCAACCGGTTCGCTGCCAGTGAGTTGGTCATGGTGTGCAGTGACGGCGGCATCGGCAGCGCCCATCCGCGCGGCGCCGGCACCTTCCCCCGCGTCTTGGGACACTACGTCCGCGACGAGCAGGTGATGTCGCTGGAGCTGGCCGTGCAAAAAATGACGTCCATGCCGGCGCGCCGCCTCGGGCTCGAGCAGCGCGGTGTCGTGCGCCGCGGCGCGATTGCCGACCTCGTGGCTTTCGACCCCGAAACGGTCGGTGATCGCAGCACCTTCGAGGAACCCGATCTGTTGTCGACCGGAATCGAGTACGTCTGGGTCGGCGGTGAGCTCGTGTGGCGCGACGGCGCCCCCACCGGGGCGCGACCGGGGCAGGTCTTGCGAAAACGCCAGAACGTCCGCCGGTAGGAGGTCTGAGGCCAGACCGAGTGGCCTATGACGAATGGACGGTCAGCGTC
>CBDUXW010000249.1:0-5434 GCA_965371275.1 uncultured bacterium
CCAGGCCACGGCGAAGCCGGCAAACAGGTAGCCGAGGTTGTTCATTGCAGATTCTCCACGAGATCGAGTCTGCGGCGCATATCGAGCACGCGTCGACTTTGGCGCTCGAGCCGTAGACGAATGGCGAACAGATTGATGAACAGCAGCAGCGTTCCGAGCAGGCAGATCGCGATGGTAATCAGCATGCTCTGCGGCAGGCCGGCGCCGAGGCCGCCTTCCGTCAGCAACTTGGGGGCCGGGTGCAGGGTTCGCCACCACACCACGGAGTAATGGGTGATCGGCATGCCGATGAATCCGAGCACCGCCAGAACGGCGCAGAAACGTGCCACCTGCTCCGGGGCTCCACCGTACGCGCGCAGCATCACGTAGCCGATGAAGATCAGGAAGAGCACGAAGAACGACGTCAGGCGCGCATCCCAGGTCCACCACGTCCCCCAGATCGGTTTTGCCCAGATGGGGCCGGTGATCATCACCAGGGAACCGAAGAAAAGGCCGAGCTCGCCGGCCACCGCCGCCACCTCGTCCCATCGCGAGTCGCGCGACTGCAGGTACAACAGGCTGGTCACAAACAGCACCGTGATCGCCAGGTACATCGTCAGAGCCACCGGCAGGTGCAGGTACATCAGGCGCTGAACCTCGCCTTCAGTGGCTTCAGTGGGTGCGTAGATGAGCGCCGCGTACAGTGAAGCCATCGTGCCGATGGCGGCGACGGCGATCAGCAGTGGCGACGGCGCCACCGAAGCTTGGCGTCTGTCCACGGACGTAGAAACCGGTTGCGCGTCGGACATGTCAGTCACTCTTCGAGAATGGCGGGAAACGTCAAGAATCCGGCAGCCAGGAAGACAGCGTCAAAAGCCACGAGCAATTGTATCCAACTCCCGGCCTCGCCGAGTCCATCGCCGGAGAGGATAGCGGTGGTGCACTTGACCGATGCGATCAGCAACGGGATGGCAATGGGTACGAGGAGCACGGGCAGGAGCACTTCGCGGGCCCGTGTTTTGGAAGCCATCGCCGCGAAAGTGGTGCCGATGGCGGCGAGTCCCAGGTTGCCGAGTAGCGCCACGAGGGCAAACTCCGGTAGGCGGCCGCCCAGACGCACGTTGAAGAAGACGACGAACAGGAAGAGCGTGGCGATCGCGGTGATCGCCAGCATTACGAACAGGCTGGTGCATTTGGCGATGTAGAGCGTGGTGCGATCCACGGGGCACAGCATCAAGCCCTCGAGGCCACCGCTCTCGTGCTCGGAGTGAAACAGACGGTTCATGCCGAGCAGGGCGGCGAACAGGAAAGCGGTCCAGAGAATGCCCGGGCCGACGTCGGCCACTCTGAACCGGCCGGGTTCGAAGCCGAAGTTGATGACCGTGAGGGCAATCACGGCGAACAGGATGGTCGAGCTCAAAACCTCCTTGCTGCGCCACTCCGCGAGCAGGTCCTTGCCGACCAGCAACCGAAATTGTCGTGCCCCGCTCATGAGGCTGGCCTCGATACGGCGGCGTGATAGGCCGCCCGAATGTCGCCATCGGGCACTTCGCTGCGCGGCGCGTCGAATACCAACCGGCCGCGGGCCAGTATGGCTACCCGGTCGGCGTTCTCGGCGCCATGGGCCAGATCATGACTGGTCAGGAGAACGGTGCGCCCCGACCCATGCAGCGTCTTGAGGCGATCGTGCAGGCGTTGGCTGGCGTCAGGATCGAGACCGCTGAACGGTTCGTCGAACAGCAGGATGTCCGGATCGTGGACCAATGCCCGGGCGATGGCGCAGCGCTGCTCCATGCCGCGTGAGAAGCTGGCCACAGGGTCGTGCATACGGTGTTCGAGCCCGATTTCGGCGAGCGCGGAACGGGCCCTCTCGTCGGCATCTTCGACGCCGAACATGCGGGCGAAGAAGGCGACATTCTGATGTGCCGACAGCACCGGGTACAGAAAGCTTCGGTGCGACACGAGGCCGATGTGACGGCGCAAACGGGGGGAGGCCTTGGCGATGTCCCGGCCGTGGATACGAACGGTCCCGCTGCTCGGCCGCGCCAGCGCCGCGAGAATCCGGATGAGGGTGGTCTTGCCGGCGCCGTTGGGGCCGAAGACGGCGAGGAACTGGCCGCTCGGCACGCTCAGGTCGAGGTTCGCCAAAGCGCTGCTGGACCCGAAGTGTTTGGCGAGTTTCTCTACTTCGATGGCGCTCGCGGCGTCACTGCCCACGGTGCGCCTGGGAAGCGTGTGCGCGTTGATCCAGCTCGAGTAGCCGCTCGATGGCGTTGCCGCGCCGCGTGTAGTACTCGACGTCGGACACGTCGTCACGATCGTGCTCGTCGTCGAGCTTTGCGACCTCGGCGATCAGCTCGTCACGCGAGCCGATGTCGGGCTGCGGCAAACGAGCGCCGAAGATCGACGCCGCCGTGGTGGCGAGGAGGGCTACGGCGAGGCCCAACAGCGACCACGCTGCGGTCGAGATCGGCACCGAACGCGGGCCGAGGTGGAACGTGACGACCTCGCCGGCGTCTATCACGCCGCTGGTCCAGTGGGCGTACACGCCCTGGCCGGGGATCTCCTCGGCTGTCTGTTCCAGGAGGTCGTCGGAACTGATGTCGATCGCGTCGACGTCGGGGCCGAGCAAAATGCTCACCTCGGCAGTGGGATAGGGCATCGTGAGCGAGACATCTCTGCCGCGCGAGCCGGTCACCAGATCATAGGAAATCGCCAGCTGGTGGGTGCCTGGGGGTAAGGCGCGCAGGTCGAGGAGGCGATTGCCGTCGACGGCCAGCCGCGAAGCATCGAGCCCGCTGATATCGGCGAGCGGCGAGACCTGCTCGGCACCCGGAGGGAACGGAATGATGAGCCCCGACTGCTGCTCCTCGAACACGGGCCCGCCGAAAAATGCCTGCTCGTTGACGTTCAGCACCTGCATGACCTGCACGGCCTGGTAGCGACCCGGCTCGACGGCGGTCAGGACGATGTGAAGAATTTCGATGTGCGGGTCCGCACCGCTCTCAGCGGCGGTGTATACCGTGATCGAAAGCGCCGCATTGCCGGCGGCCTTCACGGGAGTCTCTTCGCCTCGATAGGTGTAGCCGTTGTAGACGACGAACGGCACCACGAGGTAGCCATCGGCAGTGGGGACTTCTTCGAAGAGCACCGCGCCGTCATCCTCGGAATTGGCGACCAATTCGTCGATGACTTGCTCTCCGTCGTTGATCTGCAGCACAACCATCTCACCGGCCACCGGGTTGCCGGATTCGTCGCTGACCTGAACGAGAACCGATGCCGGTGCGGTAGGTGCCTGCACCGCGATCCCGGCGTGCACCAAGGCGAACAAAAGTCCCAGGCGCGCCGCCGACACTACCAAGACGCTGCTCACGCCGATCCTCGCAACGGCGTGCCGCAGGCGGCGCAAAAACGGTCGCCGCCGGCGGCCGCTTCGCCGCACTGCGTGCAAAACACCGGGCCGCTCGTACCCTTGCCGGCCGGCGCCGGCTTACCGGATACTCCGGGATGGGCCCGCACGGCGGCGATCTCGGCTTCGAGCCCCTCAGGACCGCGCGGCGCATGATGGCGTAAATCATCGAGCTCTCGGACCACGGCGACGGCCTGGCCCTTGAGGCGCTCGACCTCTTCCTCGTAGTCAGCCTCGAGAAGCTTGTCGGAACGGTAGTCGAAGCCGAGCTCGCGGATCGCTGCGTAAATCTGCAGCTTGCGCTCTTCGAGGCCTCGAACCTGCGCTGCCGGCCCCACCGGGTCGCCCATGGGTTGCGGCGCCGGCCGCAGCAACGGATACCCGAGCACGGCGACGACGCTGGCGACTACAAACACGCTCAGCAGGATCGCCATTCAGTCGCCCAGCGATCCGAGCTCCCGCTCGACGAGCTGCCGGTATTCGTCGTCCTCGCCGCCGGGCGTGGGTTCGGCGGCGGCCTCGGTCTCGTGAACGTCGAGGGATCCCTGCTCGCGCCAGCGTGCGATCACGGCGGCCGTCACGACGCCCCCCACCATGAGAAGCGAAATCGGCGCCAGCCAGGCGAGCAAACCGAAGCCGCTGCCATCCGGCTTGATCTTGATCCCCGGGCCGTACTCGGCGGCGAAGACGGCCATGATTTCGGCGTCGTTCTTGCCGGCCGCTGTTTCGGCGCTCAGGCGCGCCAACATGCCGTCGGCAAAGCCGCAGCCGCATGTGGCGATGGGTCGCATCGGACAGGTGCCGCACTGGCAACCGATTTCGGTGCCCAGGCGATCGAATTGGGACAAGCCCGACGGGGCGCGCGACAGCCACATCGACAGTGGCACGGCGAGCAATAGCGCACAGATGCCGGCCACCACGAACACGGTGGCGCCGCCGCGTTGTCGTTGCTCCTGATGTGTCATGGTGATCCTCCGCGTCTCGGCCGTCAGTAGTTGCGCGCCCCGAGCTCATTGCCCGAGCGGTCCGGCCACATGCAGATCACGGTGCCGAACAGCAGTACGAGGCCGCCGATCCAGATCCATTTTACGAGGGGATTGAGATAGGCCTTGAAGGTCGCGCTGCGGGTGTCGAAGTCCCAGCCGGCGAGGACGAGATACAAGTCATGCTGAATGTTGCTCATGATGGCGACTTCGGTGGTCGGCTGGACGTCTTCCCCCGGGTGGAAATGGCGCTGCGGGAGCATCCTGAACTGCGCCTCGCCGTTTTGGAAGGCGACGACGGGCGCCGAGATCACCTGTACCCCCGACGAGTTGTAGAGCTCTACGTCAGTCAATTGCAGGCGATAGCCGCCGATGTCGAGGGTCTGGCCGGGCAGCAGCGTAGCCTCGACCTCCTGCTTGAACCCGCCTGAGCCGGCAATCCCCACGGCCATGGCGACGATCCCCATGTGGATCACGTAGCCACCGTAGCGGCGCTTGTTGCGCCACGTCAGAGCGCCCAGCGCCATATACCAGCTTTCCCCTGTCGACGATTGCCGTGCCCGGGCACCACGCCAGAACTCCTGCGTGATGGTGCCGGTAACGAAGGCGGACAGGCCGAACGTCATCAGCAGCGTCAGGTCGTGCACTCCCAGGATGCCGAGTATCACCGCCGTGGTCACGCCCGTGGCTGTCGGGATGGCGAACGCCCGCCGCAGGCTCGGCAGCGATGCCTTCCGCCAGGCGATCAGCGGCCCGACGCCGGTGAGCAAGAGCAGAAACAGCATGATGGGGATGTTGACCCGGTTGAAGAACGGCGGTCCTACCGTTTTCTGGGTGCCGCCCCAGGCCTCGGTGATGACCGGGAACATCGTTCCCCAAAGGACGGCGAAGCAGGCAACGACCAACACGAGGTTGTTGAAAAGGAACGCCGACTCGCGCGACAACACTGCTTCCAGGCGGCTTTCGCTCTTGAGTTCGGGAAGTCGCCACGCTACCAGCCCGAGACTGACGGCGAGAATCAGGGCCAAGAAACCGGCAAACATGGGTCCCATGTTGCCCTGGG
>CBDUXW010000250.1:0-5434 GCA_965371275.1 uncultured bacterium
GCGTGCAAGGTGAATGGCGGCGAGGGTTTCGGAGAGCGTGCCGATTTGATTGGGCTTGATCAGGATCGCGTTGGCGATTCCCTCGCGTAGCCCGCGCTGCAGTCGTTCGGTGTTGGTGACGAACAGATCGTCGCCGACCAGCTGCAGCTCGCTGCCGAGGGCGTCGGTGAGCTTCTTCCAGCCGGCCCAGTCCTCGTCGCCGAGCCCGTCCTCTATGGAAACCAACGGGTAGCGCTTCGCCAGATCAACGTACCAGTCGATGACCTCTTCCGACGTCGCCTCGGCAAGGCCCTCGGCGGGCAGACGGTACGGTGGGCCCTCCGGCGAGCCAAGCTCTCCGGCGGCGACGTCGAGAGCCAAGTAGATGTCCTCGCCGGGGCGAAAGCCGGCTGCCTCGATGGCCGCCAGCAGCAGATCGAGGGTTTCGGCGGCCGTCGACAGCGCCGGGGCGAAACCGCCCTCGTCGCCGACGCTGGTGGACAGTCCCTTCCTACTCAGCAGTTCCTTCAACGCGTGAAAGCACTGCGTGGCGGCGCGCAGGGCGTCGGAGAACGTGTCCAGGCCGGCGGGTACCAGCATGAACTCCTGCACGTCGAGCGTGTTGTCGGCGTGCGCGCCGCCGTTGATTACGTTGAGTGACGGGACGGGCAGAATCGAGGCATGGGCGCCGCCGAGATAGCGAAAGAGCGGCAAACCGCAGGCCTCGGCGCCGCAGCGGGCGGCGGCGAGCGACACGCCGAGTAGCGCGTTGGCGCCCAAGTTGGACTTGTTGTCGGTGCCGTCGAGCTCGATGAGAATCCGGTCGATCAAGATCTGGTCGGTTACATCGACACCGAGCAGCGCCTTCTGCAACGGGCCGTTGACGTTGGCTACCGCCTGCAAGACACCGCGCCCCATATAGCGGTCGGGATCGTTGTCGCGCAACTCGAGTGCTTCGGCGGGGCCGGTCGAAGCTCCGGATGGGACGGCGGCGCGGCCGAAGCTGCCGTCGTCCGCGACCATGTCGACTTCAATCGTCGGATTACCGCGCGAATCGAGAATCTCGAGGGCGTGAATGTGTTCGATCAGCGGCATGTCGAGTCCGTCGCGGCCAGATTTCGAGTACCAACAAGAGCTCGAAAAATGCGGAATACGGCAGAACGCGAAGAGAGAGAAGAGAAACACCACCGTTCGCCCGCAGAAGCAGGCGTTGCAAAATACTCGGCGGTTGCTGATGATGCCCGCCTGAGGACGGTTTTCATCTCGCTCATGCCCACGCGCCGCCGCATTCGCCCCCAAGCATCCGGAGCCTCGACGGCCCGGTGCTCAGCGAGGCGAATGTAGCAGGGAAGTCCTTTCTGGACAAGCACTTCGGGACGATTCGCCAACGGCGCAGTCGTCCGAGGAGATCGAAAATGTCGGATTCCAAACTCGTAGTGTTGAGCACAGCACCGAACGGGGAAGCGGCGGCCCAGCTCGCCGCGATGCTCGTGGGTGACGGACTGGCGGCTTGCGTGAACGTCGTCGACGGGATGCGGTCGTTCTATCGATGGGAGGGAGAGGTGCAGAGCGACGACGAGGTTCTGATGATTATCAAGACCGATGCGGGGCATCTGGATGCGCTCACGGAAGCCTTGGTTTCTGAACATCCTTACGAATGCCCGGAAGTGGTTGCTCTGCCGATAGCGGGGGGCTACGAGGGGTATTTGTCGTGGTTGTCGGAGAGCTTGTCGCCGTAGAGTGACGCGGATCCTCTGTTACAACTTCGACAGCGCCTGCTCCAAGTCCGCGACCAGGTCCTCGGCGTCCTCGATACCCACCGAGATCCGCACCAGCCCATCACCGACGCCGCGTTCCTTCCTCAGTGCTTCGGGAATCGACGCGTGGGTCATGGAGGCGGGATGCGAGATCAGCGTTTCAACGCCGCCCAGGCTCTCGGCGAGCGTCATCACCTCGACGGCGTCGAGTAGCCGCTTGACCGCCTCGTAGTCGGGCAGGTCGAAGCTGAGCATGGCGCCGAAACCCTCCATTTGCCGCTTGGCCAGGGCGTGATCGGGATGATCGGTGAGCCCCGGGTAATAGACGTGCTCTACAGTCGGGTGCGCGACGAGCATGTCGACCAGCTTGACGGTGGTTTCCTCGGCCCGGTCCATGCGCAGCGCCAGGGTCTTGACGCCACGCTGGATGAGCCACGCCTCGAACGGCGACATCGTCGCGCCGGCGCTCTTGGCGACGAAGTCGAGCGTCTCCGCCAGGTCCCCGCGGTTGGTGCACACGACACCGCCGATGCTGTCCGAGTGGCCGTTGATGAACTTCGTCGTCGAATGCACCGACAGATGGGCGCCGAGGTCGAGCGGTTTCTGCAGGTACGGCGACATGAACGTGTTGTCGACCACCAGCAAGGCGCCGGTGCGCTGTGCCAGCTCGCCCGCGGCCGGGAGGTCGGTGAGCTTCATCAAGGGATTGGTCGGTGTTTCGACAAAGAGGAGGCGAGTTTCCTCGCGCCAGGCCTGCTCGATGGCGTCGATATCGGAAGTGTTGACGTAGCTGAAGTCGAGGCCGCTGGCGCGGCGTAGCACCTGTTCGAACAGTCGGTACGTGCCGCCGTACACGTCTTCAGAACACACCACGTGGTCGTCGGGGCCGAGAAAGCGCAGGCACGCATCGACCGCTGCCGTGCCGCTGCCGAAGCACACGGCATGATCGGCGTTCTCGAGCGCCGCGAGGTTTGCTTCCAGGGCACGTCGGGTCGGATTGCCGCTGCGGCTGTAGACGTATTTCCCCGGCTTGCCGAACTCTTCCTGGGTGTAGGTCGAGGTGGCGTAGATCGGCGGGATCACGGCTCCTGTAGATGAGTCCGGCTCCTGCCCGATGTGCACCGACTTGGTGCTGAATCCCTGGTATTTGTTGTCGGTCGACACGTTTCGCTCTTCCGTTTTTCCGGTTTCGTGGCCTGATAACGGCCGCCGTGCGCTTGACGGGCCGCGCCGTGCTCGGCACCCTCGCTGCATGCGCGAGATCAGCCCGTGGTTCGGACTCGTCGATGCGACCAGCGCCGAGCGTACCATCGTCGTGGTCGGCTGTCCTTTCGGTAGCGACGATGCCTTCCGGGGCGGCTCCGGCGAAGGGCCGCGCGCCATTCGCGCGTGGGCGCGCACAGCCGAAGCGGTAACGGAAGAAGGCATACCGCTCGATGACGTTCGCGTGGTCGACTGCGGCGACGTCGAGGCCACGGATGGCTCCGGTGAGGCGCGCTGGCAGGCCATCCAAACGGCCGCGGCCGCGGCGTACGGGCAACACCCGGGTGCTTTCCTGCTCGGCGTCGGTGGCGATCACGCCGTGACGCCGCCCTTGGCGGCGGCGGCGCAAGCGGTGCACGGCGATCTGGCGTTTCTGTTGCTCGATGCCCATCCCGACTGCTTCCGGATCTACGATGGCGATCCGCTGTCGCATGCGTGTGTGCTGCCACGATTGTGGGACCGTGCCGGTTTTGCCGCCGAAGACACCTGCATCGCCGGCGTGCGCTCCTACGCCGTAGAAGAGCTCGAGGTCATGGATACGGCCGGCCTGGTGGTTCCCATGGCGCCCTGGAGAACGCTCGGCGGGGAGGCACTGGCCTCGGAGATCTGCGAGCTGACCGGTGGCAAGAGTTTGTACATCAGCCTCGACATCGACGTCCTCGATCCGGCGCATGCGCCGGGCACCGGATATCCGGTGGGCGGTGGACCCGACGTTCGTCAGCTACTCGAGCTGCTGCGGGCCATCTGGGATCGTCAGCCGGTCGTTGCGCTCGACCTCGTCGAGGTAGCGCCATCCCTCGACCCGACGGAGATCACGGCGGCGAACGCGGCGCACATTCTGTTGCAAGTGATCGGTCACGCGGCAGCGGCCTGAGACCGGTTCACAGTTCGCCGCCACGGTGCTCCCCGCGTTATAGCTGCACCCCTCGAGGTCTCACTACACCCTGTTAGAATCCGCCCATGCACGTCCACAGTCACGACCACGGGCACGGACACGGCGACGTCAGTGGCCGTCATCGCGAGGGTGAGCGCCGCGGTCTGCGCATGACGTTGTGGCTCACCGCACTGATTCTCGTGGCGGAGGTCGTCGGCGGCGTGCTTTCCAACAGCCTGGCGCTGCTCGCCGACGCCGGGCACATGCTTACCGATGCGCTGGCCATAGCGCTCGCCTACGTGGCGCTGGGATTCGCCACCCGCCCGCCGACGCATCGAAAAACATACGGCTGGTACCGGCTCGAGGTGCTGGCGGCCCTGGTAAACGGCGTGACGCTGGTGGTCATGTCGTTGTTCATCTTCTGGGAGAGCTACGAGCGGATTTTCGAGCCGCCCGAGGTGTCTACCGGAACGATGCTCTTGGTGGCGACCATCGGCTTGATGGCCAACGCGTTGGGCCTGATGTTCCTGTCGGGTCACCACGGCAGCTTGAACATGCGCGGCGCCTACCTGCACGTGCTCGGCGACTTGCTTTCGTCGGTGGCGGTAGTCGCCGGTGGCGTTTTCATGTGGATGACGGGCAACTATTTGATCGACCCGATCCTGTCGATTTTGATCGGCGCGATCATCATCGTCGGTGCGTATCGCCTGCTGCGGGAATCGGTCGACGTTCTGCTGGAGGCGATCCCGGCGGGCATGGAACTCGAGGAGGTCGGCGTAGCGATCGCCAAGTTGGCCGGCGTCATCGGCGTTCACGACCTGCACATCTGGAGCTTGACGTCCGGTATGCCGGCGCTGTCGTGTCACGTTGAAGTTCGCCTCGATTCGTTGACCGAGTGCGACGCGTTGCTCGGCCGCATCAATCAGCTTCTACGCGACGAGTTCTCGATCACCCATACGACCATCCAGATGGAATCCGAGGACTACCGCCGCTCGGCGCCGATCCACTGGAACTTGCCGGGATCCGAGAAGGTGCAATGAGCGCCGGACGCCTCTCGCCGGAGCAAACGGAGCGCTACCAGGCGCACCTCACGCTGCCGAAGGTCGGCGCCGAAGGCCAGCGCCTTCTCCTGGACGCCAGCGTGCTGCTGATTGGCGTCGGCGGCCTGGGATGTCCCACCGCTCAATATCTGGCGGCCGCCGGCGTCGGCAAGCTCGGGCTGCTGGACGACGACATCGTCGACCGATCGAACCTGCAACGACAGATCCTCTTCGGCGTCGCCGATCTCGGGCGCGACAAGGTCGAAGCGGCCGCCGAACGCCTCGGAACGATGAATCCCGATGTCGAGCTGGTGCCCATCGTCGAGCGTCTGAGCGCGTCGAATGTCGACGAGCTGATCGACGGCTGGGACCTGGTGATCGACGGCAGCGACAACTTTGCCACCCGCTACGTGGTCAACGACGCCTGTGTGCTCGGAGGCTTGCCTCTGGTGACCGGCAGCATCTATCAGTTCGAGGGCCAGCTGACGGTAATCCACTCGCCGCTCGGGCCGTGCTACCGG
>CBDUXW010000251.1:0-5428 GCA_965371275.1 uncultured bacterium
GGTAGAAGAAGCGACCGTCATGGACATGCTGTGCCCGCTGTCCATCGCCGGTGGCCACACGCAGGGGTGGATGGGCGATCCCTCCACCTTCGGCCAGGAGAATTTCGAGCTCTACCGCGACTCCGGCATCAACGTGTTCCACCCTACCGGCGGAGGATCCGGCGGCCGCGACTCGCATGAGAGAGCGGTGCGTTGGGCGGCGGAGTGGAACGGTTTCTTCGCCTACCAGTCCGATCGCTTCCTGCGCATCACCACACCCGCGCACCTCGACGAGGTGAACGACTCGGGCAGGCTCGGCGTCATCCTCGGCCTGCAGAACTCCGATCATTTTCGCCAGGTCGACGACGTCGACGTCTTCCACGCGCTCGGGCAACGCATCTCGCAGCTCACTTACAACTCGCAGAATCGCATCGGCACGGGCAGCATGGAGGAACGCGACGGCGGCATCAGCGACTTCGGCGAGGACATCGTGCACCGCATGAACGCCGTCGGCATGGCCGTCGACGTCGGCCATTGCGGCGACCAGACAACGCTCGATGCGTTCGAAATCTCCAGCAAGCCGGTGTTGATCACGCACTCCAACGCCCGCGCCCTGAACTTCGGCTACGCGCGCAACAAGACCGACGAGGCCATCCGCAGGATGGCGGCAAACGGCAGCGTGATGGGAATCACCATGGTGCGCAGCTTCGTCAGCGGTGAGGAGCCGACGACGATCGAACACCTGCTCGACCACTTCGATCACATCGCCCGCCTCGTCGGCGTCGAGCACGTCGGAATCGGCGCCGACACGGACATCCGCGGCGGTTACGACGCTTCACCGCCTGAACGATGGGCGCAAATCGGCGGCCGGTACCGCGATCAGTACAAGTTCCGCGACAAGATCGACATGGACGAGATGCCGACCCAGAAGCGCACGTACTTGCTCACCGAAGGGCTGATCGGACGCGGCTACAGCGACGACGACATCAAGCTCATGCTTGGTGACAACTTCAAGCGCGTGCTGCAGGAGATCTGGACCGTCTAGCGCTTTTATCTAGGCCGGCTAGCGCAGCGGGCGCCGCCGGCACAGTCGTGTACGCCGACAAGCTGCCCGGCTCGGGGGGTCGATGCACCGCCGGCAACACCCAGGAGTGGTGCGCGGAGAACTTCGGGCTACGACCCAGGGAAAATCGCTACCTGCCGCCCCTGCGCGTCGAGGAACTCGAGCGCGGCGCCGTCGTTGCTGACACTGATACGCGCCCGCGGCCGCCCGCGGCGATCATGCAAGACGAGAGCCGATTCCGAACCCAATGCACTCAACGTGACGCCGGGCTCCCCACTCCTGTGGTGGAGACGGATCTCCGGACCGCCCTCTCCAACCTCGATGATCGTGCGCCAACGACCGGCGGCGTCTTGCAGGATCATCGTCGGGTCGCCGTCGCGCAGGGCCCAGATCGCCCGCTGCCGGGTGCGGAGGTCGTTGAGTGTGAAGCGCCGGGCCGCCACGGTGCTGGTCGGAAGCACGGCGCTCAACACCAGTGCCACGCCGACAATGGCGCTAAAGACCGCAAGAAAGCGATTCTGCCTCTCGAGCCGCGCCACCGATTGACGCAGCTTCTCGAACCCGCCGTCGTTCGCTTCCATGATGAGCTCCTGTTTCCGAGTACGCGAGGGCCTTCGATTGTTTGATGCGCGGTATCCTGCAGCGCAGCGAAAATAGACTACCTTGCGGGCCGGTCGAAAGGCCGAAGAACGATGACGCGAGAAAAACTCTCCCGGTTGCGGATCCCACCCGCCTGGGTCCTCGGCATCGCCGCCGTGGCGCTGCTAGGAGTGTCGAGGGGCGGCGCCGACTACGGTCGCTATCGCGCCTGGACGACGGTCTTCTCGACGGGCGACATTTTCACGCTGCGCAGCCAGGTGACCTCGCCGCTCGGCATCCCGTTGACCCAGTGGTCGCACGGCCCGGGAACGCTCTTCGTGCTACCCGAACTCGCGTTGCGCAATGTCGTGGCCCCGACGCAGTCGCCCATGGTTGCCGGGTGGCTGGTTTCGCTGGCCTTCTGGTGGGCCTTCCTACGACTCTTGCTTTGGGCCGCTCGGGGGAGGCTGGACCTCGTAGCGCTCGGCGCCGGCGCCGCGTTCGTCGGCACGCACGCCGGGTTCTACTCGCACGCCCATGCATCGGAGTCGGTGGCCTTTGCCTTCATCGCCGTGCTCACGCTCGAGGTTGTCCGGCCGACGAGGTCACTGATCGCGGCGTCGCTCCTGGTCGGAGCCTCCACGGCGTTGCTCGTCGTGACGCGCTCCTACGCCGGCGTGTATGCGCTCCCGGCGCTGGTGCTCACGGCGGCCCGCGTTGTCGGCGTGTACCAGGTGCCGCCCGTTGCCGAGCCCGGCGCCCGCACCGATGCCCGCCCGGCTACGTGGCCGCGACGGGTCATCGCGGCGCTGTGCCTCGCCTTGCCGCTGCTGGTCGCCATCGTCGAGTTAGCGTGGGTGAACCGCTGGATGACCGGAAGCGTCGCCCGCAGCGCCTATGTGTACGGCGGCGGCGACTTCCACAGCGTCGATTGGTGGCACCCCGAGCTTCTCGCCGTGCTCGCGCATCCCTGGCACGGCCTGCTCGTCTACCATCCGCTGTACGCGGTCGGTCTCGTGGCCACGGTCGTCTGTCTGTCGCGGGCCCGGTCGGTCACCGCCCGCCTGCTGTGGGGCGGCGCCTTGCTGGCGTTCCTGGTGAACCTATACGTGCAGTCAGCTTGGTTCGTCTGGTGGATGGGCACCGGCACCTTCGGCATGCGGGGCATGGCGGGATCCGCCGTCGTGTTGACCGCGGCGCTGGTGCGAGTGTGCTCTGACGCCGGTGCTCGGGAGCCGGCGGGCTCTTTCGGAAGGGCACTGCACGAGAGGGGGTGGTTGCTGGTAACGGCAACGTGCTGCCTGTGGTCTTTTCTCCTGCTGACGCAGGGGTACACGCAGATGTTCACGTACGCGGCCGTGTGGCAGCGACAGCGGATCGCGTTGACCGGCTTGTGGGATCAGGAGGCGCTCTTCGCCTTCGGGCTGGCCGCCATCTTGATGCTCGGGGTGTGGCGCTGGTGGCGCCAACGGCCCGATGCGCGCCGGCCGCTCGTTGAGGCGACCGGTTTGCTGCTCGGAACGCTGGCGTTGGGCTATCTGTTCCAGCGTCTGGGGGTGCGAGCCGTGGCACGCCTTGCACCGTTGCTTGTCCCCGCTCTGCTCATGCTGGTCGTGGTCGGATCGTTGTTCATTCTGTCGGTTGCCTTGAAGAAATGGCTGGTTGCCGCCTCGGGCGCGAGCGCCGTGAGCGGAACGTTCGAGCTCACCACCGGGCGGCTGGTTCGAGTCGCGGTGATCTCGGTGTTCGTCATTACGACCGTGCTTTTCGCCCGGCTGGCGTTGCGCACCGAGGCGCGGCTGGCGGCCGGCGACCTACCGGATCTCTCGTCAAGGTACACGAACACCTTCGAAATCGCGGACACAATCGCCAGCTATCGCGAGTACCAGTCGGTGGCCGGATTCGAGGACAAGAAGGCGGCCCTGCTGCTTTTCCTGCAGGCACATGATGTGCTGCGGTAAACGTGGGTTTTGATGGATCGGCGTGGCCTGTCTTGTCGAACGGACGAGCCGCCGAAGTACTCGGCGTAGGCGCCCCAGTAGATACAAGGCGCGCCCGACCCATCACATTTTCACCGTGGCCGACCACGGGAAGCCTGTGCCAAGAGTTGATTACCAGCACTAAATCTGATATAAAGGTCTGAATAAGACTCATTATGCCAGGGATCCCGAAAGAGACCGTCATGCGCCTCACCGCTCTACCACTGTCACCTCTCACCGGGCTACTTTCCGCCACGACATCGACGTCGTCGTCCACATCGTGTCGCCGCCGACCGGTGCAGGTTAGACTAGGATCATGAAAAGGATCGCGACGATAGCCTGTCTGATGTTGCTCGCCGCCGGCCCCGCATCGGTCTGGGCCCAGGCGTTCGACTGCTGTCGCTCGGAAAATCGGGACGTCACGCTGCAGGCAAGCGATGGCTGCATGGCGCCCGTTTGCTGCGTGGCGTCGGCGCCCGTTCCGGCTCGCCGCTCGGGCCAGGAAGTACCGACCGGCACCGGCGCTGTGCATGCACCCGTCGAGATCGCGCCGGTCGCAGCCGGCATCCCGACACTCGTCGATCCGATCGCCGGCGAATCGTCGCCGGCGCGGCCACAAACCTCTCCCGTACTGCTGCGCTGACGCTGGTCCCACCAGCCTGAAGCCCCGTCGCCTCCCGCGACGGATTTCGCAGCAACTTTCCGCAATGTCTTGGGCTCGCGCCGGTATGGGCGTCGAGTTTCCTCGGGAGTGGACCCACAATGAGTTTCCAGCAACCGGCACGACCGGTGAGATACCGCAGCCGCGCGGCGTCGTTCGCCGCCACGCTACTGGTAGGCGCCGTGCTTTCCGGAGCGGCGCAGGCGCAACAGGCCGCCACGCCGCCGCCTGGCAGCCAATACACCGCGGCGCGAAGCGCGCCGGAGGAGAGTCAACGCGGTGCTGTCGCCGCCGGCAACGACCTCACCCTCGAGGCAGCGCTCGAGCGGGCGCTACAAGAGAACCCCGAAATTCTCGCCGCCCTGGCCCGCGTCGATGCGGCCGTACAGCGGCCGGCACAGGCTCACAGCCTTCCCGACCCGGTCCTGAGCGGTGTGTTCCGCAACGTCGGCTTCGATGACATCACGCTGGGCGAGGAAATGATGTCGCAGGCCGGGATCCGGTTCACCCAGGCCTTGCCGTACAAGGGCAAGCGCGACCTCCGGGCCGCCGTTGACGAACGCGGCGTCGAAGTGTCGGCATCGCAGCTGGATCTGATCAGGCGCCGTGTTGTCCGGGAGGTTGCCGAAGCCTACTTCGAGCTCGATTACCTGCATCGCGCGCTCGACATCGTCGAAGACACACGCGGCTACTTGGTCAACCTCGAGCAGACGGCAGCGGCGCGCTATGCCGTCGGCTCGGGGATCCAGCAGGACGTATTGAAGGCGCAGGTCGAGATATCCGTCCTGCTCAATCGGCTGATCATCCTCGACCAGCAACGTGACAGCGCCGAGTCCGGCTTGAATCGTTTGCTCGATAGGCCGGTAAGCGCCGAGCTCGGGGCTCCGGTCGAGCTCGTCGATCCCGAGTGGAACCTCACGTTCCAGAAGCTCGAGACCGACGCCGTCGCCGCCTCCGCAACTATTCGCGATCGGGCACTCCGCGTCCGACAGCGTCAGGCGACGCTCGAGGTCGCGCGTCTCGGCACCAAACCCGACTGGATCGTCGGCGGCGCCTGGATGAACCGCGGCCAACTTCCCGATATCTGGGAAGTCAACGTCGGCATCACGCTGCCCTTGTACAAGGGCAACAAGCAGGAGCGGGCCGTCGCCGAAGCGGAAGCTGAGG
>CBDUXW010000252.1:0-5424 GCA_965371275.1 uncultured bacterium
GATGGAGATCTGGACTTGTTCTGGGGCGATTTCTTCGAGGCAGGTCTGCTGTACATCGAGAATACGGGCTCGTGCTCGAATCCGTCGCTGCGCTCCGAGCCGGAGCCGTTTCCGCTCAACAATCCGATCGAAACGAGCGGCTACAACGCACCGGCGTTCGGCGACATCGACGACGACGGCGACAACGACCTGCTGATCGGCGTGCTGGGCGGCGCCTACAACCCGAACTCGACGACGATCGACAACTTCCTGTATCTCGACCAGACCGGTCCGGGGCGCTTTGTGGTTCGCACGCGCCGCTACCTCACCTCCATCGACGTCGGCAGCGAGAGCTTCCCCGCGTTTGCCGACGTCGACGGCGACGGCGACCTCGATTTGTTCCTCGGTAACAAGATCGAGCAGGACGACAATCAAACGGGCGAGCTCTACGGCTTCGAGAACCGTGGTACGGCGACGGTCCCGGAGTTTCACTACCAGGGATCGATGCCGGAGTTCACGGGGCAGTACCATTTCGCCCCCGCCTTCGGTGATCTCGATGCCGACGGTGACCTCGATATCCTGATGGGCACCTGGCGCGATGAGATGCAGTTCGTGCGCAACCAGGGCAGCGCCACGGAGCCACGGTGGGTTGTTGAGAACGCCGCGTATCTGACCTTGACCCGGGGCCGTAACGCAACGCCCACGCTGGGCGACATCGATGCCGACGGCGACCTGGACCTGTTCGTCGGCGAGTCTTCCGGAGACCTCAACTTCTATCGCAATGAAGGCACGGCGCAGGAGCCCGAGTTCGTGCTCGTCGACGACAAGTACGGCGACATCGACGCCGGGCGACGCAGCGTACCGACCCTCGTCGACATCGACCGCGACGGTGATCTCGACCTCGTGCTCGGCTCCGAGGCCAACGGCGTGGCGCTGTATCGTAATCAGGGGACGCCGCAGAGCCACGACTTCGTGCTCGACGAAGCGTTCGCCCCCGAGGTTCATCCGTTTTCTACGCCGACGTTTGCCGACATCGACGGCGACGGCGATCCCGACTTCTTCGTCGGTGGTATCGGCGGCGGGTTGATCTACTACGAGGCGCGCTGACATGCACAACGAAAGCAGTTCGTGTTCCCGCACATCGGCGATGAGCGCCGCCGCCGGTCGCGTGCTCGCCGTGCTTTGCTGTTTCTCGCTCGCCGCCTGTGCCGCCGCCGGTCCATCGGCCGACAGTGGATCCGAGGCCGCGGCGACTGCGCCGAGCGTCGTCGAGCGTGGGCCGCGTACGCAGCCCGGGACCGAGATGGGGCTCTTCACGCCCGAGCAGCATGAGCTTTACGACGGTCGCTTCGTGCTCTCCGGCAACCGCGTCTACCAGGTGGGAACGCTGGCGGACGAATCGCCCTGGGACCACATGGGCGACGACGCCGTCAATGTCCGGGCCGTGGGCGGCTCGATCGACATCGACGTCAACGAGATCGACAACAGCGGCTTCTTTCGGGCCGAGCTCGAGCTGCCGGAAGGTCGCTACGTCGTCGAATTGGACACCTTTCAGGAATTTTCGCCCTGTCAGAACGGTGGCATCGCCGCCTTTCTGTTCGAGCACGGCAACGCCGGGTGCGGCGACGCCAACTGGCCGAAGAGCGTGCTGTATGTCGCCGGTTGGGGAATCGGCAGCGCCACGTTGAACGGCGAACCGCTGCACGAAGACTTCCAGGTTCACTTCATGGTCACGCAGGGCATGCGCGACCGGGAGACGCTGCGGGTGCGTAACGAAGCCGCCACGGATCCCGCCGCGGCAGGCTTCGTGAACCCGGCGGCGCAGCAGATCGACTTCTACATCCGCAGCCCCGAAGGCAACGACGCCAATCACCCGAGCCGTGAGGTCTTCGACCATTTCTTCGCCATGGAAGTGACCTGGCGATGACCCGGCAAGAGTTCGGACACCGTTGCCGCAAGTTCGGCGCCGAGTTGCTGTTCTTCGCCGTCATCATCGGTTTCACGTTCGCGGCGCGATCGGCGGTTGCCGATCACTACTACATTCCCAGTGGCTCGATGGAGTATTCGCTGCTGGTCGGCGACCGCGTGCTGGTCGACAAGACAGCCTATGGCCTGCGCATTCCGTTCACCGACATCGAAATCTTGGAGCGGCGCTCGCCGGCGCGCGGCGAGATCGTCGTATTCGACTCGCCCGAGTCCGGCGTGCGGCTGATCAAGCGGATTGTCGGCGTCGCCGGTGATCGCCTGGCGCTGGTCGACGGCCGCATTACCGTGAACGGCGATCGGCTGGAGAGCCGCGAGTCTCCCGGCATCGAGTTGTTCGGAGAGCACCGAGCCGAGCTCAATCTGAGTAGCGGCGGCGGCCGTGACCTGCCGGTGCAGGTCGTCCCCGAAGGCATGGTCTTCGTGATGGGCGACCATCGCGGCGGTAGCCGCGACAGCCGAGCGTTCGGCCTCATTCCCGAGGGCGACATCTACGGTCGCGCCTCCCGGCTGTACTTCCGCAGCGGCGAAGGGCTGGTGTGGCGGCGGCTGTAGCCCGCCGCGATGCCACAGTGGAGAGAATGTCCGACGACAGCTACCATATGACTCTGGAAGAATTTCGCCGGCGCGGTAAAGAAGTGATCGACTGGATCGCCGACTACCAGGAGCGCATCGAGTCGTTTCCAGTGCGCTCGCCCGTCGAACCAGGTGAGGTTCGCGCCGCATTGCCGGAGCAGGCACCGGAGCAGGGTGAGCCACTCGAGGCCGTGTTGGCCGATCTTGACAGCGTGATCGTTCCGGGTCTGACGCACTGGCAGTCGCCCGACTTCTACGCCTTCTTCCCCTGCAACAACTCCGGCCCCTCGATACTCGGCGAGCTGCTGTCGGCCGGGCTCTCCGTTCAGGGAATGATGTGGGCCACGAGCCCCGCCGCCACCGAGCTCGAGACCCACGTAATGGATTGGCTCATCGACATGCTCGGGTTGCCGGAGACGTTTCGCAGCAGCGGCAGCGGCGGCGGCGTCATCCAGGACACCGCGTCGAGCGCCTCCTTGTGCGCGCTGATCGCCGCCCGCGAGCGGGCCACCGACTTCGCCGTCAACGAATCGGGCGGCACCGGAGGGCTGGTGGCGTACACCTCCAGCCAAGCGCATTCATCGATTGAGAAGGCCGTTCGGATCACCGGAATCGGCAGCGACAACCTGCGCCTTATCGACGTCGACGCGACGTTCGCGATGCGACCCGAGGCGCTCGCCGCCCGAATCGAAGCCGATCGGGAAGCGGGGCTGACGCCCGCCTTCGTATGCGCCACGGTGGGCACGACGTCGTCCAACGGTATCGATCCGGTGCCGGAGATCGGTCGGATTTGCCGTGACAACGCCGTCTGGCTGCACGTCGACGCGGCGATGTCGGGAACGGCGGCGCTCTGCCCCGAGTACCGCTATTTGCACGAAGGCCTGGAACTTGCCGACAGTTACTGCTTCAACCCGCACAAGTGGATGTTCACCAACTTCGACTGCGACTGCTTCTGGGTTGCCGATCGCGCCGCGCTCATCAAGTCGCTGAGCATTCTCCCGGAATACCTGCGCAACGAGGCCAGCGAGTCCGGGGCGGTGATCGACTACCGCGACTGGCAGGTGCCGCTCGGTCGTCGGTTTCGAGCGCTCAAATTGTGGATGGTCATCCGCCACTACGGCGTCGAAGGCCTGCGGCATCACGTGCGGCAGCACATCGAGCTGGCGCAGCAGCTCGCCGGCTGGATCCGTGAGTCCGGGGACTTCGAGCTCGCCGTCGAGCCGCCGCTGAACCTGGTGTGCTTCCGTCACGTCGCCGGCGACGCCTTCAACGAGAAGCTCCTCGGCCGGCTGAACGCGAGCGGCGACCTCTATATGACGCACACGATACTCAACGAGCGGTACACGTTGCGCCTGTGCGTCGGGCAGCGCGACACGGAGGCCCGGCACGTGCAACGGGCCTGGGAGCGAATCCGGGCGACAGCGGCCGAGCTCGCCGATTAGCCTGCCGCCCTTGTCAAGAAGTCGGCAACGCCCGATAGTGGGCGCTACATCTGAATCGGCGGAACAGGGGAGGGAAGAATGTACCGAATACGCGTGACGATCGTCGCGGCGTCGGTGGTGGCGCTGGCATTGTTCACGGCGGCTGCGTTGCCGGCGGCCACGCCGGACCAGGCGGCGCAGACTCGGGCGGTGCGTGCCGAGAAACCCGATACCGAGGCGCGTGAACACATCGCGGCGATGGCGGCGCACCATCTGTGCGCGGGCATGTTCGTCGTTGGTCGCGTGCACCGGCGCAGCGTGGAAGAGGTCCTCGCCATGGATATTGCGCGCTTCCCCGGATTTAACTGGCAAGACGACTTCGAATACGACGTCGATATGGACGATCGCAGCGCCACGGTTACGGGGCCCGGCATCGTTGCCCCGCGCACGGCGCGTTATCACGACGACCAGGGCTGCACGATCCTGCCGCGCGGCGTCGATACGGTGTTCTTCGAGCCGGCCGATGTGGTGTCGGCGCTGCCGGACCCCGACCACCAACCGTGGCCGCTCGGTGACGCCGATGCCTACGGAACGTTTGCCGAGGTCGACCAGGCCGCGTTGGACGCGGCGCTGGACTGGGCGATCGACCAGTCGGAACAGAACACGCGCGGCCTGGTTGTCGTGTACCGCGGCAAGATCATCGGTGAGCGCTACGCCGAGGGATTCACCAAGGACACGCCGCAGATCAGCTGGTCGCAGGGCAAGAGCATCACCGCGGCGCTGGTCGGTGTGTTGGTGCAGCAAGGTGAGTTGACGCTCGACCAGGCGGCGCCGATTGCGGATTGGCAAGACCAACGTGACCCACGGCGCGAGATCAAGATTCAGGACCTGCTGCACATGAGCAGCGGCCTCGACTTCAAGAACTACGGTCTCGACCGGCCGGACTCGTGGAGCGCCTCGAACGAGCATTTTCGTATCTACTTCGATTCGGTGAACGTGTTCGAGCACGTCACCAACCAGCCGCTCGAGATCGAGCCCAACAGCCAGTTTCGCTACCGCAACTCCGACCCGTTGACGCTCGGCAGGATCGTGCGTGAAACAGTCGAGGCGCGCGGCGACAACTACTTGACCTTTCCCCAGCGCGAGCTGTTCGACCGCATCGGGGCGCGCAACTTCGTCCTCGAGACCGACGCTTGGGGCAACTTCATCATGACCGGCTACGACTACGGCAGCGCCTGGGATTGGGCACGCTTCGGTCTGTTGCACCTGTGGGACGGCGTATTCGAGGGCGATCGTGTGTTGCCCGAGGGATGGGTGGAGTTCATCAGTACGCCGGCGCCCGGCGATCCGACGAACGGGTATGGGGGTTTGTTTTGGCTGAATCGAGGCGGGGCGATGGACAAAGTGCCGGTGGATGCCTTCTGGCCGGCGGGTTTCATGGGGCAACTCACCGTCGTGATCCCTT
>CBDUXW010000253.1:0-5391 GCA_965371275.1 uncultured bacterium
CGTCGCGAAGGGTCTCGTCGTCGAACTCGACGACGGCGGGGCGCGGGCGCTCCTCGACCGTGTTCCAGTCGTATACCAGCTCCGATTCCTGCGGTACCGGGGCGCTCTGCTCGTCAGCGCTCATCCTCAGCGACCCTTCCACTCCGCCTTTCGCTTCTCGAGAAAGGCATTCATACCTTCTGTCTGATCCTCGGTAGAGAAACACAGGCCGAACAAGTGAGCCTCGATCGCCTGGCCCTCTTTCAACGACGCGTTGATTCCCTGGTTGACGGCCTCGAGAGCGTATCGCATGGCGATCGGCGGCTTGCTGGCGAGCTTCGCCGCCAGCTCGCGGGCAGCGTTCATGAGCTCGGCCGCCGGATGTACCGCATTCACCAAGCCGATCCGTTCCGCCTCGGCGGCCGTCACGTGATCGCCCAAGCAAATGAGCTCCAGCGCCCTTCCCTTGCCTACCAGCCGCGCCAGTCGCTGCGTGCCGCCATGGCCGGGAATTACTCCGAGATTGATCTCGGGCAGGCCGATCTTGGCGGAATCAGCCGCCAGTCGCAGATGGCAGGCCAGGGCCAGCTCACAGCCGCCGCCCAGCGCAAATCCGTTGATGGCGGCGATAACCGGCCTCGGGAACTCCTCGACCTTGTCGAACGTCGATTGCCCCAGGTAGGCAGCCTCGCGCGCCTGCACCGGTTCGTAGGTGTTGAGCACGCCGATGTCCGCCCCCGCTACGAACGCCCTGTCGCCCGCGCCGGTGATGATCAGCGCGTGCACCGCGGCGTCGGCGGCCAGCACGTCGAGAGC
Organism: uncultured bacterium; assembly: GCA_965371275.1. Taxonomy (GTDB): domain Bacteria; phylum Acidobacteriota; class UBA890; order UBA890; family UBA890; genus CBDCBL01. Next base: position 796 of record CBDUXW010000253.1, read on the forward strand.
CGCGCTGAGCTCGCGGGTGGTGTCGGCGCTCAGCGCGTTCAGAACCTCGGGGCGGTTGATCGTCAGCGTCGCGACATTGTCGTCGACATCGACCAATACGTTGTCGTAGGCGTTCACCTATCCGCCGTTCGCGCCGACCTCGACGCACATTGCGATTCCCTGGCCGCCACCGATACATGCGCTGGCGAGGCCACGGCCGCCGCCACGCCGATTTAACTCCTTCAGGAGCGTGTACACGAGTCGCGTTCCGGTGGCTCCGAGCGGATGACCGAGGGCGATGGCGCCACCGTTGACGTTGGTACGTTCACGATCGAGACCGAGCTCCTGTTCAACGGCCAGGTACTGCCCGGCGAACGCCTCGTTGATTTCGATGACGTCGACATCTTCGAGACTCCATTCGGCGCGCTCCAATGCCAATTTGGAGGCCGGCACCGGGCCGACACCCATGTAGGCGGGCTCGACGCCGATAATGCCCCACGACACCACCCTGCCCAGCGCTTTCTTGCCGTGCTCCTCGGCCCACTCGGCACCGGCGACCACAACCGCCGCGGCCCCGTCAACAACGCCGCTGGCGTTGCCGGCGGTGACGGATGACTCGGGTCCGAACGCCGACTTGAGCTTGGCGAGACCTTCGAGCGTGGTTTGCGGCCGCATGTGGTCGTCGGCATCCACGACCACCGGGCCCTTGCGGGTCGGTACTTCGACGGCAACGATTTCCTCCGCAAAAAAGCCCTTTTCGAGTGCTGCGGCAGCGCGCTGCTGGCTCAACAGCGCGTATTCATCTTGCGCCTCGCGGCTGATGTCGAAACGGTTAGCCAGGTTGTCTGAGGTCTGCGACATCGTGCAGCCACAGTACGGGTCGAGAAGCGCGGCGGTGAGCGAATCCTGCATCTTGCCGCCGCCCAGCGGAAAGCCCTTGCGGGCCCCGTAGATAACGTGCGGCGCCTGCGACATGTTCTCCATACCGCCGGCCAGCACGACATCGGCCTCACCGAGCTGCAACAGGTGCGCTGCCTCGACGATCGACTGGATTCCGGAGCCGCAAATTCGGTTGACCGTCAGTGCCGGCGTCTCTTCACGCACGCCGGCCTTCAAACCGACGTGACGGGCGCCGTAGAGCGCATCGCTCGACGTCTGCTGGGCGTTACCCATCACTACGTGGTCGATATGCGACGGATCGACGCCGGCGCGCTCCATAGCGCCCTTGGTGGCCACGGCACCGAGCTCGATCGCCGAAACGTCTGAGAACTGTCCGACGTAACGGCACATCGCGGTCCGCGCGCCGTCAAGAATCAGTACTTCCTTGCTCATTTCCCTCTCCTGTTCAAGAGCGCACCGCGGCGCTGATCCGCTCGGCCACGGCCTGTCCGACCTCGGGAGTCGTCAGCTTGCCGCCCAGGTCTCGGGTCACCTGTCCGTCGACGATGGTGCCGCGGACCGCCTCCTCAATCGCCGTGCCGGCGTCTTCGTGGTCGAGAAACTCGAACATGAGTTGCGCCGTCAACACGGCGGCCACGGGATTGGCGATGCCCTGGCCGGTGTACTTCGGCGCCGATCCGTGGACCGGCTCGAAGAGCCCGGCTCCGGTATGTGGATTGATGTTCGCCGACGAGGCCACGCCCAAACCGCCCTGTAGCTGCGCCCCCAGGTCGGTCACAATGTCGCCGAACATGTTGCAGGTCACGATGACGTCGAATTGTGCCGGGTTTTTCACCAGTTGCATGGTCAGTGCGTCGACGTACAGATGCCACGACTCGATCTCCGGGTACTCTTCACGGACCTCCTCAAAGACGCGCTGCCAGAGGTCGTGGGCATAGCGCAGGACGTTGCTCTTGTCGCTCATGACAACGCTCTTGCGGCCGTGCTGACGCGCGTACTCGAAGGCATGGCGAATGATTCGCTCGACCCCCTTGCGCGTGTTGATGTCCTCTTGGACGGCGATCTCGTCGGCAGTGCCGCGCTTGAAGATTCCACCGACGCCGACGTAGAGGCCTTCGGTGTTCTCGCGGAAGACGACGAAGTCGATGTCGTCGACACCGCGATCCTTCAACGGGCAGAGCCGTTCATCCAGCAGCTTCACCGGACGATGGTTGACAAAGAGATCGAGGTCGAACCGCAGACCCAACAGGATCTCCTTGGCGTGCGTCATGTCGGGCACGCGTGGATCGCCCAAGGCGCCGAGATAGATGGCGTCGAAGTTGTCGCGCAGATTCTCGAGGCCGCCCTCGGGAAGACTGATGCCGGTTTCGAGATACTTGTCGGCGCCGTAGTCGAACCACTCGAGCTCCAGCGGGATCTCGAAAGCAGCGGCAGTGGCCTCTGTAACGTGCATAGCAGCCTCTGTGACTTCGAGACCGATTCCATCCCCCGGGATTACCGCGATGCGTGCCACCGCCCCCTCCTTAGCGAAAAACGAACAAGAGTTCCAATCAACCGGCGCCACAACCAACGGCCGCGAAACGCTCCGCATGCGTCGACGTGCAAGCGCCTGACTCGAGATCAGCGGCACGAGAAGTTACCGAACGGTAAGCCGCCAAATCGATGTCCTCGGAGAGAATTGTCACACAGGACACCGGACCTCTCAAGCCGACCAAAACTGCTCTATGGGCCGCTTTTCGAGCCCTCCGACCAGCGCCACCACGACAACAAGAGGACGCACATCACGACCGCGCCAACCGTGTCGGCAAGCCAATCCCGGACCGTTGCGTCGCGCCCCACGAAACTCTGGTGCCACTCGTCGCTGATGCCGTACAGCGCGGCAAGAGTGAACGCCATCGTCAGCCGTGCCGGCGTGCGCAACGCGTCGTCGAACCCGCGGGTAGCGCCGTAGACGCAGGTCAGGGTGAAGAATCCATACTCCAGGAAGTGCATGAGCCAATCGGGCGGGCCGCCCCGCATGTCCGGAAGCTGCGATTGGTGCGAGATGAGAAAAATCAGAATCGCGGTACACAGCGCGGGAATCCAGTAGCGCACGAACGGGCGATCTAGGCCGAGATGAAGAACATGAGCCAGGCCAGCACCACCGCCGTGCCGACCAGACCGCTTGCGATCCACAGCGCCAGCGTCGCCGCCTGGCGAGGATCGCCGCGCAGCATGGCGCCGAGAACGACGCCCACGGCGGCAGCGAAAACAACCAGGTAGAAGAAGTGGCTGTGCACCGACTTCCCCGTTATCGCTTGCCCGATGCCACGTCGTAGGCATCGAGCACTATCAGGAGGTTCAAGAGGCCGGCCACGAGCGTGAACGTGTTGCCGTACTCGAAACTCCCGGAGCGGAGATCACCGAGATGAAAGCCGGCAGCGTGGGCGATGACGTACGGAAGCCCGACCCCGGCCGCCCCCACTGCCGCCAGGTAGGTCAGCGGCTGGCCGTCTTCCGGCCGGTAGACCTTGCCGTCGAGGCTGATTCCGCCGACGAACAACGACAGCACGACCACGGCGAAGATGATTCCGCGACCGAGGCGCCCCGCGGCGATGTGGCCGAGCCCTGGAACGGCCCAGGCCAATACACACGTCACCAAGACGCGAATCGCGTCGGCGGACGTGACCTCTTCCGCCGGCTGGCCGCCGGCGACCGCCGACGGGGCCTTTTCCGAGGTGCCGGGCGATGTGTCGGAACCACTCATTTGCACATCTGCCCTGCTTTGGTCTTGGTGGATGAAACGGGAAGGACGCCCCAGCAATGGATGCTAACGCGGGGCCTCGGGCAGATCAATCGCCGCCACTCCGCGCGATCCTCACGAGTCTCTGAATTGCTGCAATGGCCTCGGCGCCCGACACCGGGTCAAGAATTCCGAACCGATCGCGCGGCCCGAGTTGCAGAATGCCGCGGCCCACGACGACGCCGATCTCGTCGTATAGGTAGTGCTCGGAGGCGACGTCGCCGAGTCGCGCGCGCGGAGTGCCGTCGACGGCATCAAACAGCTCCAACACCCGGAAGGCGATCTCGGCGAACATCTGTCTCTTCACGACCAGATCCGGACTGAAGCCGTGATTCTGGAACACCTGCATGACGCCCCACTCGACCACCTCACGTATGTAGACCGCCGCCCACGAGTCGTCGATGTCGGTGATGATCACACCGGTGCGGGCCTCGACGACACGCTCTCCGAGGTTCGGAAGTCGGATGGCGATCAACGCCGCCAAATCTTCACGAACGATCTGCGCCTGGTCCTCGAGGCCGCGATACTCCGCCGGCAGCGAGGTCGTAAAGTACAGCTCGCGAGCCGCGGCCACCATTCGCCGAACCTCGAGGTCATCCGGCGCCACGGCCTCGAGCGCCTGGTAGACATCGTAGGCCTCGGCATACGCGCCGTTCGCCTGCAATGCCGCGGCCAGCGGCTCGAGGATCGCACGCAGCTCGCCGATTTGATCGCGCGCCGCACGCAGTACGCGCACGGCGGCGTCGCCGTCGAGGCGGCGAATCTCGGCAATTCTCAAGTACGGCTTCAACACGTCCGGAGCGAGCTCGAGCGCCGCCTCATAAGACACGAGCGCGGCACCGGAGTCGCCGGCAGCAGCGGCGAGATCGCCATCGACAATGAACGCTTGGGCTTGTTCGAGTTCGAGTACCTGTAGCCGTATCGCGGCCTCGGAG
>CBDUXW010000254.1:0-5380 GCA_965371275.1 uncultured bacterium
AGCGCTGGAGGCCGCGCGGCGACCAGCTCGACAAGATCGTTGGGCCGGGCAAGCCCGAGGCACCGCTGAGCGCCGGCGGCCGGATCGAATCCTGCACGTTTCTGACCACCGGCCCCAACGAGCTCCTGGAACCGATCCACGACCGCATGCCGGTGATTTTGCCGCAAGAGCACTGGGACACCTGGCTCGACCCGGACGTCCACGACGCCGACGAGCTCGCCGACCTGCTGACACCCTATCCGGCCGGCGAAATGCGCACCCACCCGGTGAGCACCCACGTCAACAAGCCGGGCAACGACGACTCCGCGTGCATCGAACCCATGAAGCGCCTGAAGATCGTGCGCCCCGAGGCCGACGCCGAGGCTGACCCCCCAGCCCCTACGCAGGACAGCTTGTTTTAGGCACCCATCCCCGCCACGATCCGCCACACCTGCGCCACCACGAAGCACAGCGCGAAGCCCATGGCCACCGGTAGCAACGACGCCACCGCCGTCCACTTGGCGCTCCCCGTTTCCTTGTAGATCGTGTAGATCGTCGTCGAACACGGATTGTGCACCAGGCTGAAGAGCATCAGGTTCACCGCCATCAGCAAGGTGAAGCCGCCCGCCTGCAGGATCTGTCCGGTGCTCTCCACGTCGTCGAGCTCGAACATGACGCCGTCTCCGCTACCGAATCCGCCAATGCCGGTGGCCAACACGGTCAGCATGAGGATCGTCGGGATGACGATCTCGTTGGCGGGGATCGCCACGATGTAGGCGACCAGGATGATGCCGCTCAAGCCCACCAGCATACCCAGCGGATTGAGCAGCGTGATGGCGTGCTCGGCAAGGCTGAGGTCACCGATGTTGATGTTGGAGATCAGCCAGATCGCGGCGCCGGCCGGCAGGGCGAACACGATGGCGCGCCACAGAACATAGATCGTGCGGTCGATGAGCGACGTGTAGATCGTCCGCAGCACGCGCGGCGGCCGATACGGCGGCAACTCGAGGTGAAACGTCGACACCTCACCGCGTAGCACTGTGCGCGACAGGAACCACGAGGTGACGAACGACAGCAGAATACCGAACACGGCGATCGTCACCACTGCGAGGGCCGCAATGAAGCCACCGAGATAGGCGGGAGCCAGCGCCCCGATGAAGATCGACGCGATCAGAATCTGCGTCGGCCAGCGTCCGTTACACAACGAAAAGTTGTTGGTGATGATGGCGATGAGACGCTCGCGCGGGCTATCGATGATGCGCGTGGCGATGATCCCGGCGGCGTTGCAACCGAAACCCATCACCGCGGTGAGGGCTTGCTTGCCGTGCGCCCCGGCCCGGCTGTACGTGTGGTCGAGGTTGAACGCCACCCGCGGCAAATAACCGAAGTCCTCGAGCAGCGTGAACATCGGGAAGAATATCGCCATCGGCGGCAACATCACGGCGATCACCCAGGCGGTACCGAGGTACATCCCGTCGATCAACAACCCGGACAGCCACCACGGCATGCCGATAGCGGCGGCGCCGTCGCGCAGCCAGTTCCACACGTTGTCGATGAGCAACGTCGCCAGCATCGATGACGGCACGTTGGCCCCGGCGATCGTGATCCAGAAGACCAGCATGAGCAGCAATAGCATGAGAGGAATGCCGAACGTGCGGCTGGTCACCGCCTTGTCGATCGCACGGTCGAGATCGAAGCGCTGCTTCTGATCGCTGCGTGTGACCGCTCGTTCCTCGAGGCGGCCGGCCTCGGTGTAAATGCCCTCCATGAGCGTCTGGTGAAAATCGGGGCCCGCCTGCCAGCGCAGCTCGGAAGCCAGCGCGAGGATCTCCGCGGCGCCCGACACCTCCACGTCCTTCTCGGCCTCGGCGGGCTCGAGTGACACCGGCTCCGCCGCTGCCGACGCCGGTACGTCCCGCAGATGCAGTAACTCGCCGGTACTGACCGCTTTCCTGACGCGGTCGTCGCCGTCGAGCAGGCGCAGCGCCACCCACTGGCTGTTCGGAAGCTCGGGAAATGTCTCGCTGATCTTGCCGGCCAGCCGACTGAGTACACGGTTGAGCGCCGCGGGGCGGTTGGCGATGCGCAACGGCTTGCATACCGTCTTCCCCGAAGCGACGTCAGCGATCGCCTGGAGAAGCTCGTCGAGTCCTTCACCGTAGCGTGCCGACGTCGGCACCACGGGAACGCCGAGATCGCGGGCCAGGCGACGGTGGTCGACCGTCAGGCCGTGGCGCTCGGCCTCGTCGATGAGGTTCAAACAGATCACGGCCCGGTCGGTGATCTCCAGAACCTGCAGCGCCAGGTTCAGATTACGCTCCAGCCGCGTCGCGTCGACGACGACGACGGTAACGTCGGGCTGGCCGAACAAAATGAAGTCCCGAGCGATCTCCTCGTCGAAGCTCGTCGCCAGCAACGAGTAGGTGCCCGGCAGGTCGACAAGCTTGTAGTTGTCGGCGCCGGCCTGGAATCCGCCCTCGGCGCGGGTCACGGTCTTGCCCGGCCAGTTGCCGGTGTGCTGGCGCAGCCCCGTCAGAGCGTTGAACACCGTGCTCTTGCCGGTATTCGGATTACCCGCCAGGGCGACGACGTAGTCCCAGTTCTCCATATCGACGCCGAGCTTGCGCAGATGTGCCAGGTTGTGGACCGGGCAGGCGCCGCACGCTTCAGGCGATGGATGGCTCATGCGGCCGCTCCTTGCTCAGACCGGTCCGTCGTGCGGCGGATACGAATTCGATCGGCCTGCACGCGCCGCAACGCGATCACCGCGCCGCGAATTCGATAGCCCGTGGGGTCACCGCCCGGCCCCTGGAGCTCGGCTTTGACGACGGTTCCCGGGATGACACCGAGATCCATCAAGCGGCGGCGCTCGGCGCCGCGCGAGGCGGCGGAGAGGCCGACGACTTCGCCGCTCTCTCCGGGCCGCAGCGCGGAGAGCGGCTCGAGCTCGCTCTCGAGGGTCTCTTCGTCGGGCACCGGGGCAACCGACAGGTTTCCCGCCGCCAGCGGCGTCAGCACACACTCGCGTCCGTCGACCTCGAAACGAACCTTGTCGGGAGAGACCTCGAGCACACGAATGTGCATACCGACGTGGAGGTTTTCGGCAACCAGTTGCTGATAGATGGAGTCGGGCTCGTCCTCGATGTGCGTAACCTTGACGATATCTCCGGCCGCGATGTCGCTGAGCGGGCGACCTTCTACCGACTGCAACTCGCCAGTGGCCGTTGGAATCGGGTCGCCGTGCGGATCGTAGCGTGGGTGTCCGAGCCGAATCGCCATCGCGTCTGCCTCTTCGGCAGACGTCGTGTGCTCGAGCCTGTCAGCCTCGCGGTGCCACGCGGCAGCGTCCATGCCCGTGTCTTCCGAAAGATGGTGCTCCCACAGGCGGTGTATGCGGATGATCTGCAGGGCCTGCGCGCGCCCCTCGCCGCTCAAGCGCAGCTCGCCGGCCGTGGACTCGATGAGCTCGAGCTCTTGCAGGCGCTCGAGGAGGGCGGCGGCACGCTTGTCGGAAACTCCCAGAGCCCCGGTCAGCCCGTGGAGCGTGCCGGTGAGATCGCGGTACTCGCAATCGAACAGAAATTTGAGGGCGTCTTCCGAGAGAACTCGATCTGACGCCCGCAAGACGTGCTCCCAGCGCCAGTACAGACCGCGCACCGGCCAGAAAAATAGCGCCGTGATCGAAGCGATCATGAGAGCAACGAGCAATGCTGCGGCGGGATTGACCATCGATCAGCCTCGTGCGTATGTCACGCGAATCTTGGAATTCATTATTTTTTGATGATACGAACTCAGATTTTGAGTATACTAAAAATCGACACGACCTCAAACCCCTGTACGATTCACCCGTACACTGTCACCTACGAAGCATCGAATACCATGTTCTCTGACTTCGCGCGCCACCTACTACACATCGTCGCCGAATCGGCGCCGTTCCTGCTGCTCGGGTTCTTGCTCGCCGGACTGTTTCGCGCCCTCGTGCCGGAGTCGTTGGTTCACCGCCTGATGGGGCGAAACCGATTCCGCTCGGTCGTCTGGGCGTCGCTGGTGGGTGTCCCCCTGCCGCTGTGCTCGTGCTCGGTGATCCCGGCCGCGACGGCCCTGCGGCAACGAGGCGCGAGCCGCGGCGCCACAACATCGTTTCTCATCTCGACGCCGGAAACCGGTGTCGACTCGATCAGCATTACCTACGCCCTGATCGATCCGATCATGACCGTGTTCCGTCCCGTCGCAGCCTTCGCCACGGCGCTGCTCACCGGCTCCGCCGTGATGTTCCTGGCCGACGATGACAGCGGATCAAGTGCGTCTGCCGCGCCCTCGAGCCCTGCAGAGCCCGGCGCCCCGGCGAGCACCTCGAGTTGCTGCGCGGAAGATGCGTGTGCTTCCACACCGGCGGTGCCGCCCGAGAGCCGTCTCGAGTCGGCCGCCGCCGGCATCCGCTACGCCTTCGGCCCCCTGCTGGACGATCTGGCCGTGTGGCTGATCGTCGGCTTTATTCTCTCGGCGGCGATCGGCGCCCTGGTGCCTGACGGCATGCTGTCGGCGATACCGCAAGGATGGGTGTCGTCGGCCCTGATGATGCTGATCGCCACGCCGATATATATCTGCGCCGCCGCCGCCACTCCGGTAGCCGCAACCCTGATCCTCAAGGGACTCGACCCCGGCGCCGCGCTGGTCATGTTGTTGGTGGGCCCGGCAACCAACATGACCACGATCCTCGTGGTCCTGCGCTTCATGGGCAAGCGTGTGCTGGTGATCTACCTGGCCGGCGTAGCGCTGTCGGCCTTGGCCTTCGGTTTCGTCGCCAACCTCGTGTACACGAGGCTCGACATCGACCTGTCGAGCACCGTGTCGGCAGCGCTGGAGGAAAGTACCTCGATGGTGCAGATTGCCTCCGCAATCGTCTTCGCCGCCCTCCTGGCGCGCACCTTCGTACGTCGCCGGTCGGCCGCCGACGAGGTGCCGCCGGAAAGCGATGCTACCGCCGTGCTACGTTGAACGTATGAAGAACGCGCCTGCTCTGATCCTTCTGGTGATCGCCACGATGGCGGCGTCGCTCGCCTCGCCGCCGCCCGCCAAGGCGGCACAAATGCCCACGGACCCCGCCGAAGCGGCCCGCGTGTTCGAGGCCGATGTCGACGTCGACGAGTGGAACCGTGGTCCCGTGAGCTATCTGTTCACCGACGATGAACAGAAGATGTGGAAGGACATGCGCAACGACGACGAAAAGCGCGACTTCATCCGCTGGTTCTGGCAGCGCCGCGACGACGATCCGCGCATCGACGGAAACCCGTTTTTCGTGGGCTTTTAAACTCGCGTCGCCCAGGCCAACAAGCGCTTCGCCGGCAACCCGCCCCGTTGGAAAAGCGACCGCGGCCGGGTGTGGATCAACCTGGGCAGG
>CBDUXW010000255.1:0-5379 GCA_965371275.1 uncultured bacterium
CACCGAGGAGATGGTCGAGTACATCGTCAAGCAGCTGCGCGAGAAGGTGATCCCCGCGCTCGAGAAGGTCAGCGGGCGCTCCTACGACGAGATCGATGTGGCAAGGCGCCTGGAGCTTTCGGCGCTCGCGGAAGACGACCTGGTCCACGTTTTTCAGTCGGCGAAGAACGTTCCCAGTCCGATCGACGGGTATTTCGGCGGCGTCTTCTATATCGGGCCGATTTTTTCCGCCTTCCGTGGTACCGAGGAGGGTGTCGAATACTACAAGTTGCTGCGTCAGGAGATCGACGAGCGGCTGGCCGCCGGCCTCGGACCGATTACGCCCGAGGGCACGATCGACGACGAGCGCTATCGTTTGGTTGTCGAAGGTCCGCCCAACTGGACCCACTTCCGCGACTTCTGGAAGATGTTCTACGACGAAGGAGCGGTGTGTGTGGCCAGCACATACACCAAGGTCGGCGGCGTATACGACACCGGCTTCCGGCACGACCCCAAAGAGCCGCTGGTGTCGCTGGCCAAATACTGCCTCGGCTGCTACACGAACTTGAGCCTGCCGACGCGCATCGATCTGATCGTCCAGTACGTCCGCGAGTACAAGGCCGACGGGTTTCTCATCAACTCGGTGAAGTCCTGCAATTCGTTTTCCGCCGGGCAGTTGGTGATCCTTCGCCAGGTCGAGGATCGTACCGGGGTTCCCGGCGGTTTTATCGAGAGCGATCTCGTCGATCCGCGCTACTTCTCGGCCGCGAATCTCAAGACGCGCATCGAGTCGTACTTCCAGATGATCGACCAGAAGCGCTCGGCCGCGAGGAAGGTGCCGGCATGAGCACGCAGCTCGATTGCGTCGTCGGCGTCGATCTCGGCTCGACGACCACCAAGGCCGTGATCCTCGACGATCAGGGCGAAGCGTTGGGAAGGGGCATCACCAACAGCCGTTCCAATTACGATGTCGCCTGTGCCGTGGCGCGCAGCGAGGCGGTGGTGGATGCGCGCGTCAACATCGTGCGGCGGGCGCTCCAACACGGGTTCGCCGAGCGCGCCGACGAGGTGCTCGAGCTTATCGACAAGTCGTTTCGAGAGGCCCAACACCGTGCCATGCTGCAGAACTTGGGCCGCGCCCTTCTCGAGGAGATCGCGCACGAGCGTCACGATGCCTGGCGCGGCACCCTGGAGCGCGCCGTCGAGGAAATCGTGGAGGAGATGAACAACGAGGCCCATGCGTTGTTCGAGCCCGGTGCCGAGCGTCGCTCTGACTTTTTCCGCGACTTGGCCGCCAGCGGCTACATGCGCCACGCCGAGGAGCGCCAAGACCCCAAGTTGTTGCCGTACGACGAGCTCATCGGCATCTTCGACAAGGCCATCTTGATCGTCGAAAACGAGATGCTCGACCTGTCGTTCGACGAGCACGTGGCTGGTGTGATCGAGCGTGTACGTGGCGCCGTTGAGTTCGACGACGACGAACGAGACAAGCTGGACGCCGTTCTTCACCGGGCGCTCGCTACCAAACTCGAGGAGCGGCGCATCGTCGGCACCGGCTACGGTCGGGCCCGCCTGCCGTTCCCGAAGGAGCAGATCAGCAGCGAGATTCTCTGCCACGGCCTGGGCGCCCATTCGATGTTCCCGCAGACGGCGACGGTTCTGGATATCGGCGGCCAGGACACGAAGGCGATCCAGATCGACGCCAACGGCATCGTTACCAAATTTCAGATGAACGACCGCTGCGCGGCGGGGTGCGGGCGCTATCTCGGCTATATCGCCGACGAGATGAACATGGGCGTTCACGAGCTCGGGCCGTTGGCGATGAAGGCGGAGCGCCACGTCAAGATCAACAGCACCTGCACCGTGTTCGCCGGCGCCGAGCTGCGCGACCGGCTCAACCTCGGCCAGCGGCGCGAAGATATCCTCGCCGGCCTGCACCGTGCCGTGATGCTGCGGGCGATGTCGCTGCTGGCCCGTTCCGGCGGAATCTTCGACGAGTTCACCTTCACCGGCGGGGTGGCGCGCAACGAGGCGGCGACCTCGTCGCTGCACGAGTTGGTGGCTGAGAACTACGGCGAGCGCACGATTAACATTTCGCCCGACTCGATCTACACGGGCGCCTTGGGCGCGGCGCTCTTCGCCTTGCGAGACGTGCAAGATCCGGCACTGTCCGAAGGAGCAGCGGCATGATCGTGGCGACCGGCATCGACATCGGCTCGGCCAGCATCAAGTTCGCCGCCGTGAGGGCTTCCGCCGACAGTGTCAATCCTCTGACTCTGGGAGGGGGAGTGGTTTCGGAAGGCATCGAGGTTCTGTACCTACGCGGCGACCGCATCCGTCGGCGCGACCCCAAACGGGTCGTCGACAGCGGTTACCGGGCGCTGCTCGATGAGATCGGATTGAACGCCGACGACATCGGCTACGTTGCGACCACCGGCGATGCCGACGCGGTGGCGTTTCGCACCGGGCACTTCTACGGCATGACGACGCACGCGCGCGGCGGACTCCATCTGGAACCGGGGGCCACGGGAGTCCTCGACGTCGGCGCGCTGCACGCGCGCGCCGTTCTGATGGACGACCGGTCGAAGGTGCTCGGCTACCGGATGACCAGCCAGTGCGCTTCGGGCTCGGGGCAGTTTCTCGAGAACATCTCCCGCTATCTCGGCGTCGGCCTCGGGGAAGTGGGCGAGATGTCGTTGAGAGGTACAGATCCGGAAAAGCCGTCGAGCATCTGCGCCGTGCTGTCGGAAACCGACGTCATCAACATGGTGTCGCGCGGCATCAAGACCGAGAACATTCTCAAGGGCATTCACCTGTCGATGGCCGAGCGTTACGCGAAGTTGCTGCGCGCCGCGGCCGTGGAGGGTGTCGCGCTGATGACCGGTGGACTCGCCGCGGATGCCGGCCTGGTGGGCGCCATGAACGAAGAGATCGAACGCCAGAAGGTGCCGGTAGAGCTGCGGGTACATCCTGATTCGGCGTACGCCGGAGCGCTGGGAGCGGCGCTGTGGGGTGCCTTTCGTTACTCCAAGCTGGGGAGCATGGGTCATGCAGGTGCAGCCTGAAAAAATAACGTTGCCGCCGAAAGACTCGGCGGCCAGCCCGCCGCGAGTCGAGGCGATTCTCGCCGGCGCCACCGCGGCATTCAGCAAAAACGGTTTTGCCGCGACATCGATACGGCAAATCGCCCGTGCCGCCGACTCGAGCCTGGGCGGCATCTATTACCACTTCGACAGCAAGGGAAGCATTCTCCGAGCCATCATCGCGGGGAACTTCGCCCGCGTTCAGGAGGCGCTCGACGAGCGCCTGCAGGGCGTCGAAGATCCGCGGCAGGCGTTCGATATCTTCGTCGCCAATCATCTGGAGTTCTTCGCCCTGCACCTCGATGAGATGCGCGTGATGGCGCATGAGCTGGACACGCTCACGGGCGACGCCGGCGAAGAGGTGGACTCGTTACGCCGAGCGTACACGGCGAAGGCCAGCGTCATCCTGCACGCCCTGCGGCCCGGGCGTGCCGAGACCGCGCTCCGCATCGATGTGCTCTGCCTGTTCGGCATGCTCAACTGGACCTATCGCTGGTTCCACACGCTCGACGAATCCGTCGGCGTCGAGCGGCTGGCTCGCCAGATGTCCGACCTCTACTTGCGAGGGTTCCTCGCCCGCGATGAAGCGGCGGGCCGGTAGACGGATCGCCTTCATGAAAACGATCATCGAGCCGTTCCGCATAAAGGTCGTCGAGCCCTTGCGTCTGACGACCTCCTCCGAGCGCGAGGAAATCCTACGGGCAGCTCACTTCAACGTCTTCCAGATCCGTGCCCGTGACGTGTTGATCGACCTGCTGACCGACAGCGGCACCGGGGCGATGAGCAGCCTGCAGTGGTCGGACATGATGCGCGGCGACGAGTCGTACGCCGGCGCCGAAAGCTACTACCGCTTCCAGCGCGAGCTGCTGAAACTCACGGGATTCCCGCACATCCTGCCGACGCATCAGGGCAGGGCGGCGGAGCGAATTCTGTTCGAGCTGGTCGGCGGCGAGGGCAAGGTCATTCCCAACAACACCCATTTCGACACGACCCGCGCCAACATCGAGCACTCGGGGGCCGAAGCCGTCGATCTGGTAATCGAAGAGGGCAAGGTTCCGTCGGCGCGCCATCCGTTCAAGGGCAACATGGACGTCGACAAACTCGTCGACCTCATCGAGTCGGTCGGTGCCGAGCATGTGCCGCTGTGCATGGTCACCGTGACCAACAACGCCGGCGGTGGTCAACCGGTGAGCCTGGCCAATCTGCGTGCCGTACGCGAGGTGTGCGATCGCTATGCCATCCCACTGTTCTTGGATGCCTGCCGCTTCGCCGAGAACGCCTACTTCATCAAGCTGCGCGAGCCCGGCCAGGAAGGTCGCAGCGTGCGCGAGATCGTGCGGGCGATGTTCGACCTGGCCGACGGAGCCACCATCAGCGCCAAGAAGGACGGGCTGGTCAACATCGGCGGCGTGTTGCTGCTGAAGGACGAGGCGTTGGCCCACCGCGCCGGCGCCCTGCTGATTCTTACCGAAGGGTTCATCACCTACGGTGGGCTGGCGGGGCGCGATCTGGAAGCGATGGCGCGGGGATTCGAGGAGGTCGTCGAGGAGGATTACCTCGCCTATCGCATCCGTTCGATCGAGTATCTCGGCGAGAAGCTTACCGACATCGGCTATCAGATTATCGAGCCCCCCGGCGGGCACGCCGTGTACATCGACGCGGGCGATCTCTGTTCCCACATCCCGCCACACGAGTTTCCCGGGCAAGCGCTGGTATGCGCTCTGTTCCGGGAAGGCGGCATTCGGGCGGTGGAGGTCGGTAGCGTCATGTTCGGCGATCACGACTCGCCGCCGCCGCTCGAACTCGTGCGCCTTGCGATCCCGAGGCGGGTGTACACGCAAAGCCACATCGACTACGTGGCCGAAGTCTGCGCCGCGGTGTTCGAGAAGCGCGACGAGCTCACGGGGCTGCGTATCAGCGAGCAGCCGCCTTACCTGCGCCACTTCACGGCGCGTTTCGAGGAACTCGACTAACGAACGACGCGACACGTGACGCGGAGGAGTCTCGAACCATGAGTGACAGCAATAGCGTTGGCGGAATGGAACACGTGGAAACCGGTGCCGAAGATGAACGATGGGGCGAGGCCCCCCTCGGAGAGTTGGTCGAACACATCTTGCTGACCTTCCACGCGTCGCTGCGGCAAGAGCTGCCGCGCCTGGAATCGTTGGCGCGGGAGGTGCTCGACGCTCACGGCGCCGAGGGATCGGCCCTGCTCGAGGAGGTGAACTCCACGGTGCGGGGGCTCAAGGCCGAGCTGGAGGATCACATGGCCAAGGAGGAGCAGATCCTCTTTCCGATGATCCAGCAGGGCCAGGGG
>CBDUXW010000256.1:0-5377 GCA_965371275.1 uncultured bacterium
CCACCGTGGCCGTGGCCGACCTGGTGGTGCACCCGCGAGACGGCGATCTGATTGCCGGCACCCACGGCCGCAGCGCCTTCGTGATGGACATCACGCCGCTGCAAGAGCTGACGCCCGCGGTGGCGGCCAAAGACCTGCACGTGTTCTCCATCGAGGACGCCATGGCGTATCGCGACCGGGTGTTCACCAACGATCAGTTCTTGGGTGAAAAGCGCTGGGTAGCGGACAACCCACCGTTCGGGGCGACGATCAGTTACCTGGTCGGGGCCGCGGCGGCGCAAACCACCGCGGTGGCGGACGACACGGCAGCGGACACCACGCCCGCCGACACGATCGACGAGACCGGCGGCGAACGCGGCGCCCGCGGAGACGAAACCCGAGGCGCCGGCTCCAATCGCACGACGATCACCGTCCGCGACGCCGATGGCGGCTCGGTACGCGAACTGCGAGGCCCGGCCACTGAAGGCATCCATCAGGTGCAGTGGGACTTGCGGTACGCACCGTTACAGACCGGAGACAGCGAGCAGGCAGGTGGTGGTGGCCGTGGTGGCGGCGGCGGCGGAGGACGTGGTGGCGGCCGCGGCGGTCGCGGCGGCGGCCAAGCTCCCCTCGTCCGCCCGGGCACCTACCAGGTCACCGTGACCATTGGCGACCATGAAGAAACGACCACCGTCATCGTCGAACCCGACCCCGATCTGATCCTCTCCGATGCCGACGCCGAGCACCGCTGGGACGTGATCAATCAGGTCCGCCCGCTGCAGGCCGAGCTCACCGACGCGGCGCGCTCCTGGCGCGAGCTGCGTGAAGGGCTGGAAGCGCTGGAGGAATCGGTGGAAGACGTGGAAGCCTTCGACGATGCGCTGCGCGGGAAGCTCGACGAGCTGCTGGAGGAAACCCGGACGATGGCCTTCCAGCAGGGCCGAACGAGCAACACGCTCTCGGGCGTGTACCGCAACATCGAAAGCTCGCCGTTCGCGCCCACGGCCACAGCGCTGCGCCAGCTCGACGAGGTCATCGCCGCGCACGCCGACCAGCAGGCGGCCTACGACGCCCTCATCGCGAACCAGGTCGCGGCGCTCGAGCAGGAAATGAACGACAAGGGGATCCCGCGGGTGGTGATAAGGCAGTAGCCACCGCCGTCCTCAGCGGCTCTTACCGATCAGTTCCAACCCCCTGCTCGGCGATACAACAACGTGTTGGTGAGCGTCTCGCCGCCGATGGTGGTCGTGACCTCGAGCTGCAACATTCGACCGGTGTCGGCGATGGTCAGCACCTCGCGGACGCGCACCGTCTCACCCGCTACGCGGCCGCCCCCCTGGGTGATCAACGATAGCCCTCGAACCGTCGAGCTCAGGAGAATCTTGCCGGCCTCGCCCTCGATCACCGGCAGCATGACGCTGCCGTCGAGCTCGTAGCCGCGCGACTGGGTGCCGCGTATGCGGCTCGACAGGATCAGCGTTCGGCTGCCCGACTGCGTGATATGCAAGGTGGCGGGCGCCGGCGTGCCCAGCCCGGCAAGCCCATACTCCGTATTGATGCGGCTGGCGCTGCGGTCCAGCTCCCAGTTGCCGGAGAAATCGGGACGCTGGGCGGCGACAGCGCCGGCAGCGACGCCAACGAGCGCAACACCGAGAATGAACGAACGTCGAATCATGGTCGCGTCATTCTACGTGCTGGAGGGGATCCGCCGCACCCGGCGCCGCGTATACGTATTCCCCCGCGACCGCACCGGGCGTAGTATCACGACCCATGAGCGACGATTCGACCGAAAGGAAGTGGCAGCAGCGCGCCAATGATCTACAGACACTCGGTCTGTCGTTGCTCGAGGAAGGCAAGTACGACCCCGCCGCCAAGCACCTCCTCGACTCTCTGGCGCTGCACGAGGCCCACGACGACGAGGACGGCAGCCTCGCGGTTGCCACCTACCTCGGCGTGGCGCTGTACGAAAGCGGTAAGTTGGATCGCGCGGTGTCGATTTGGGAAGAAATCCTGTCGCGCGACTGGAAGCTGCCCACGGTGTACGCCCTGCTCGCCAAGCACTACGCCGGAACCGGCCAGCCCGACGAAGTACAGCGGGTCAACGAGGCGCTCGAGCAAGCGAAAGAGCGGGTCGAGAAGGCCGGCGCGGCCGCCGCGAGCGCACCAACCGCCGGCGTGCAACCCGCCCCGGCGGGCGACGCTGCCGCGATCCGCGCCGCCGCATCAGAAGAACGCAACCACCGCATCCTGGTGGCGGACGATGAAGAGGGCGTACGCAGCCTCCTCGCCCGCTTTCTGAAGGGCGTTGGCTACGATGTGCAAGAGGCCCGTGACGGCGAGCAGGCGCTGGCGACGATCATGGAAAACCCGCCGGACCTGCTGCTGCTCGACATTTACATGCCCAAGCTCAGCGGCCTCGATGTTCTCACCCGTATGCGCGAAGCCGGGCTCGACACGCCGGTAATCGTGGTGTCGGGGTTCGCCGACGGCCCGATGGTGCAGTCCGTCATGGGGCACGGCGCCGCGTTCCTGGGCAAGCCGATCAGCCTGAAAGAGCTCAAGAAGCTCGTCGAGGCCAAGCTGGCGTTGCTCGATGCCGAACGGGCGCTCAGCGCCGCGGATTTGTAGGAACCGCCCACCGCTGTGCCGGCAATCTGCGGGCGCCGCACCGCGGAGCGGTAGGCTGAAATCACCTCGGCTGCGCCGCGCCGCGCGATGTGCCCACGGATGTGCACCTTGAAGGTGTCGATGCGCGCCATCAGCTCCTCGACCTCGAACTCGGTCAGCACGTCGCCGAGGGTCGCCTGCAGTGTTTCGCGATCGAGCGCCTGCAGCCGCTGCCAGAGCTGCCGCTTGACGAACCAGATCTTGTCCGGCGTCCAGTCGCCGACGTGCATCTGGAAGGCGCGGGTATGATCGATCATCCACAGCTTGCCGGTGTGCCCCATCAAGTAGTTGCCCGTGTGCCGATCGATGTTGGTGATCAGGTAGTCGAACAGGTGCATGTCCTGCATCTGCTGGAGCCAGGTGGTGAAGTTCGGCGGCTGCACACCGGCTTCGCGCCGGCCGCGCTCGACCATCGCTTGCTCGACCCAAAGCTGCAGCGAACCGTGCATGGTGCCGATGCGCCGCACGACCGCCGGCGGCACGTTGTCGTAGCCCAACATGCGGGCCAGCCGGTAGGCCGCCACTTCGAACAAGCCGTAGTCGCGTAGTCGCATGTAGAAGTGACCGTTGTCGAGGCGCACCTTGTTCTTGGTCACATCGATGCTGCGGAACACGGCGTGCACGCGCATGCCGTCGCGCTCGAGCAACAGCTTCTTGGGCTTGGTGACGCCTGTCGTGATGGTCTCCATCGAAACGACGTCGGCGGTGCGCAGGAAGTCGAGGATCTCTTCGTCGGAATCGAACGGCACCGCGTGCCCATCAGCCCCGAGCCAGGAATGGACATGTCCCGCGTGATCGCCCTGGGCGACGTGGCCGGCATAGTGGCTGTAGCTCTGATAGCGCAGTGACCGCTGCGCGGCCGTCTGCGGCACCGGCGCCGCGGTTACCGGGAGAGCGATCGAAACAACTGCAAGGCACGAAAAAATGATCGTAGTGACCGCAAATCGTCGGGACCCCATCGCTTCGACTCCATCGGAGAGCTGGGTGTGACTTCCCGCCTGCCGGGAAGTTGTCGCCCTTCTTGAAAGAACAGACGGCCCGGGAATGCCCGGTGTTTCACATTTCCTCGCGAACAATCGGCGCCGATTGTCGCGCCGAGACCGTACGTTTCCTCACAGCCGCACCCACCTGATCAACAGCCGGCGGCCGGGCTTACCATCTCAGATGTGTTCAAAGGGAAAACGGTTGCAAAGAAACGCAGGTGGCTGGCGCCTGTCCGGCGTCGAGGCGACGGCTTCGATGTGCGCTCCCCCGTTGACAGGCGGCACGACGTTGTATTGGATGCACCGTCAACAGGCCGCCGTAGTCGCTCGAGCGCCTCGAAGAACTCCGAAAACCCGAACACCGGAGGATTCATGGAAGTAGATCGCAGAGCTTTCCTGGCAACGTTGGGGGTGGGTGCCCTGGAGTTGATGTCCCCCGAGGACAAGGCCGAGGCGCTCGAGCACTACATGGAGCACGAGCTCGACGAGAGCATTGCCCTGCGCGACGGCACTGAGGAAATGGTCTACATGCCCGACGGCGAGGCCCTCGCGCTGGCGGAGCTGCAGCAGGAGCCGCGGTCGCCGCGCGGCACCGGCAGCCTGTTCATGCCGCGCGCCGAAGAGTTCGCCCCCATGTCCAAGAACCCGACGCTGGTGGAGTTTTTCGAGAAGCGCTTCGCGCCCGGCAACCACGTGTTGCAGAGTGCGACGCATGCGCTCGAGACCGGCCAGCCCGAGCGCACGATCTTCGCCTGCCTGATGCACGACGTGGTCCTCAACCTGATCAAGGTCGATCACGGTTGGTGGGGCGCGCAGCTCATCGAGCCGTACGTCGAGGAGCGCATCAGCTGGGGCATCCGTTACCACGCGCCGCTGCGCTTCTATCCCGACGAGTCGGTCGGTTACGAGTATCCCGAGATGTACAACCGCATCTTCGGCGAGGACTACGTACCGGAGCCGTACATCAAGCAGGCCTACGAATTCGCCAAGGATCACCGGTACTACATGGAGGCCCGCCTGATCACGGTCAACGACACCTACGCCTTCCAGGAAGGCAAGGTCCTGACCCTCGACCCGTTCGTGGACATCATCGGCCGCAACTTCAAACAGCCGAAAGAGGGTCTGGGCCTCGACAACAGCCCGTCGTCGCACATGTGGCGCACCATCGCGAACCCGAATCGACCACTGTAGATCGATGCCGCGGGGTGCGGCGGCGGCTTGATCGCTGCCGCCGCAACCGCCGGCTGGACCCCTACTTGGTTTCGCTGCCCTCGAGAAACCGCTCGACGCGATCCCACTGGGCGACCGTGTCGTCGTAGCCGAGCTCGAGCAGGCGCTCGATGTACGGCCTCTCGAACAACAAATAGCTGAGAAAGTCGGGGCTTTTCAGCCGTTGCGTGCCGAGTCCGCGAAGCACAGCGCGCAGCGTTCGCGGCAGGTGTTTGCCGAGGTCGGCCGCCAACTTGCCGAGGTCGCGAGAAGGCTTCAGCACCAGCAACTCGATTTTCCGCAGCCCCTCGGCGGCGACCGCCTCGGCCGGCAACATGGCGATCAGCTCGTTGATCCTCGCCAGGCGCTCGCTGTCGATGGCCAGCGAATCGAGAAACACCGAGTTCATCAACGAGCCCAGTACCTGCGCCGGCGGCGGGTACCCGACCACCTGGCGTTCCTCAGCCTCGACGACGGTGCGCGAATAGCGCACCGAGATGGCCAGCAGTCGGCTGGCGCCGAGGTGAATCGCCGGGGCG
>CBDUXW010000257.1:0-5370 GCA_965371275.1 uncultured bacterium
GAGGAGCTCCTGGGCCCGCAAGAGGGCCAGGTTCAAACCGAGAAGGCGTCGGTTGAGCCGCAAGCTCCGGTCGCCGAACCTCCGCGCCCGCAGCGACGCCTCACCACGCGGCTGGGCCGGCTGCTCGTCGACAATGGGCTGATTTCTGAGGACGACCTCAACGCTGCCCTCGAAGACCAGGCCGACAGCGGCGAGCGCCTCGGCCACTACCTGGTCGAGAAGAACCTGGTTCAAGAGGCCGACCTCGTCCGCCTGCTGTCCGATCAGTACGGCGTTCCCGCGGCCGACATCGAGGAGCTCGAAGTACTCGACAAGGTCCTGGAGCTGGTGCCGGCCGAGATGGCGCGGCGTTACCTGCTGGTTCCGGTCTCCCTCGACGACAAGGCGCTCGACGTGGCCATGGTCGACCCCACCGACGTCGTGGCCATGGACGACCTCAAGTTCGCCACCGGTCTGCGCATCCAACCGATGGTGGCCTCGGAACGCGCCGTGAAGGAAGCCATCGAGCGTCTCTACGGCAAGCAGGACGACTCGACTATCAGCCAGATGATGAGCGACCTCACCGAGGAGCTGACGTCGCCGGGCGAGCTCGAGATCGTCGACACCGACGACAACATCGACCTCGAAGCGCTGGGCCAGGCGTCGGGCGAGGCGCCGGTCATCAAGCTGGTGAACTTGATTCTCACCGACGCGCTGCGGCGCGGCGCCTCGGACATCCACATCGAGCCTTACGAGAAGCGTCTCCGCGTGCGCTACCGCATCGACGGCGTCCTGTACGAAATCATGGATCCGCCCAAGACGATGCAGAACGCCTTGGCGTCGCGCATCAAGATCATGAGCTCGCTCGATATCTCCGAGCGTCGCCGGCCTCAGGATGGTCGCATCAAGCTGCGCGTGCAGCTCGAGGGCCGCCTGCGCGAGCTCGACCTGCGTGTTTCGTCGCTGCCGACGATCTGGGGCGAGAAGATCGTCATGCGTTTGCTGGACCCCGAAGGGCTCATGTTGGACATGACGAAGCTCGGCTTCGAGCCATGGTCGTTGCAGCGCTTTCAGGAAAACATCGTCAAGCCGTTCGGTATCGTGCTGGTTACCGGTCCGACGGGTTCGGGTAAAACGAACACGCTGTACTCGGCGATGGGCAACATCAACGAGCCCGACACCAACATCATGACCGCCGAGGATCCGGTCGAGTTCAACCTGGTGGGCATTAACCAGGTGCAGGTGCGCGAGGAAATCGGGCTCACCTTCGCCGCGGCGCTGCGTTCCTTCCTGCGGCAGGACCCGGACATCGTTCTGGTCGGTGAGATTCGTGACCAGGAGACCGCGGAGATCGCGGTCAAGGCGGCGCTCACCGGTCACTTGGTGCTCTCGACGCTGCACACCAACGACGCCCCGAGCTCGGTCAACCGTCTGGTCGACATGGGGCTGGAACCGTTCCTGATCGCCAGTTCGGTGCAGCTCATCCAGGCGCAGCGCCTGGTGCGTCGCGTTTGCACCAAGTGCCGCGAGCCGTCGCCGGCCGGTCCCGAGGCGCTCATCGACATCGGCTTCTCGCCGGAAGACGCCGAGAACATCACCGTGTACCAGCCGGTCGGCTGCGGCGAGTGCAACAACTCGGGCTACAAGGGTCGCGTCGGTCTGTTCGAGGTCATGCCGGTGTCCGAGGCCTTGCGCGAGATGATGCTGAACCGCGCCCCGACGAGCGAGCTGCGCGCCCAGTCGCGCGCCGAGGGCATGATCACCCTGCGCGAGAGCGGCCTGGCCAAGATCTGGCAGGGGCTCACCACCGTCGACGAAGTGCTTCGCGAGACCGTCGCGTAGGTTCCCGCTGCCGCCGGTAGTCGCGGCCGGTAACGGGACCCGGTTCCGATCATTCATCGCCGAGCCCTGAACTACATCGATTCCGTGCGCGTGCGACGCCGCTGCCGCAATGAGTTTCTGAGCACGCTATTGAAGTAGAATCGGCCCCAGACCCATGAACGAAACCCCCGCTCGTTTAACCATCGCCCAGTGCCGTGACGCGGCGCTGGCGCTCGTCCTTCTCTTGTTGCTGGCTGCGTTCTTTGCCGAGCGGCCGGAGCTGGTGCTGCCCGCCATCGTCGTGCTGGTGGCGGCGATGCTGGTGCCGGGTCTTTTCCGCCCGTTCGCGATTCTCTGGTGGGGGCTGGCGAGGATCCTCGCGGCGGTGGGCTCCAAGGTTCTGCTCACGGTGATCTACGTTGTCGTCGTGACGCCGGTCGGCTTGGTTCGCCGACTGTTCGGGGCCGATCCGATGCGCCTGCGCGAGTGGGGCGGCAGCGGCAGCGTGTTCGTGGAACGCGACGACCCTTTCACCGCCGAGGACCAAGAGGCGCCGTACTAATATCCGAGTCGCGCCTCGCGGCCGCGGCCGGCATACAACCGAGAACGAGCGATGGAATTCCTGGTAGACCTTTGGGGCTTTCTCCGAGTCCGCAAGAAGTACTGGTTGCTGCCGATCATCCTGGTGCTACTGCTCGTCGGCGCGTTGCTCGTGTTCACCAGCGGGACGGCATTGGCCCCGTTCGTGTACACGCTGTTCTAGAGGGCCGTGGTGGAAATATGGAGGGCATGCTGGGTGGCGTTGGTGGAAGCATGGAGGGCCTTCTAGGTGGCCGGCGCGATCCTCGGCATTTCGGCCTACTACCACGACAGCGCCGCGGCGCTGCTGGTCGACGGCGACATCGTGGCGGCGGCGCACGAGGAACGGTTCAGCCGTAAGAAGCACGACGCCGGCTTCCCGACGCATGCCGTTCGTTATGTCCTTGCCGAGAGCGGGCTGGCGCTCACCGACCTCGATGCGATCGCCTTTTACGACAAGCCATACCTGAAGTTCGAGCGCCTCCTCGAGACCTACCACGCGTTCGCGCCGCGCGGCCTGCAGAGCTTCCTGCAGGCGATGCCCGTGTGGGTCAAAGAGAAACTGTTCATGCGCCGCATGCTCTGGGAGGAGCTCGACGCCGTGGAAGGGCGCGACGACGGCTCGCGCCTGACGCGAGCGCAGCGACCGAAGCTGCTGTTTCCCGAGCATCACCTGTCGCATGCCGCCAGCGCGTTTTACCCGTCGCCGTTCGCCAGCGCTGCGATCCTGACGATGGACGGGGTGGGGGAGTGGGCCACGGCAACCATCGGCATGGGCGACGCCGACGGGGTACACATTCTGCGCGAGCTGCATTTCCCCCATTCCATCGGCCTGCTGTACTCGGCGTTCACGTACTTTTGCGGCTTCCGCGTCAACAGCGGCGAGTACAAGTTGATGGGCTTGGCGCCGTACGGAAATCGGCAGAGCGAGGCGGTGGCCCGCTACCGCGACATCATTCTCGAGCAGCTTGTCGACCTGCGCGACGACGGCTCGCTGCTGCTCAACATGAAGTATTTCGACTTCGCCACCGGCCTGCGCATGGTCCCCGACGGCAAGTGGGCTGCGTTGTTTGGAATTCCTAAGCGCTCGCCCGAGAGCGAGCTCACGCAGCCGTACATGGATCTTGCGCTGGCGATTCAGGAGGTGACGGAAGAAATCGTCCTACGTTTGGCGCGCACTACCCGCGAGCTCACCGGCTCGCCGAACCTGGTGATGGCCGGCGGCGTGGCGCTCAACTGTGTGGCCAACGGCAAGCTGTTGCGCGCCCGCATCTTCGATGACATGTGGATCCAGCCGGCGGCCGGCGATGCAGGCGGCGCGTTGGGGGCGGCGTACGCCGCGCACTACATGTGGAAAGGGGAGCCGCGCCGGGCGAACGGCGATCGCATGAAGGGCGCGCTCCTCGGCCCGCGCTTCACCGACGCCGACGTTGTGCGAATCGCGCGCAAGTACGACGCCCCTTGCCGGCGCTTCGACGACTTCGACGAGCTGGCCGCCCACACCGCCGAGCTGCTCGACGCCGGCAACGTCGTCGGCTGGTTCCAGGGGCGCATGGAGTGGGGGCCTCGGGCTCTCGGCAATCGCTCCATCCTCGGCGACCCGCGTCGTCCCGACACGCAAAAAACCCTGAACTTGAAGATCAAGTATCGCGAAGGCTTCCGGCCGTTCGCCCCGTCGGTGCTCGCCGAGCACTGCAGTGAGTACTTCGAGCTCGACGAGGCCTCGCCCTACATGCTGCTCGTCGCTCCGGTCGTGGAGTCGCGGCGCCGGCCTTTAAGCGATGACGCCGTCGGCTTGGAGATGCTCGATCGCCTGTATCACCCGCGCTCCGACGTGCCGGCAATCACCCACGTCGACTACTCGGCCCGCATCCAAACGGTTCACCGCGACACCAACGAGCGCTACTGGAAGCTGATCGACGCGTTCCGCGAGCGCACGGGCTGCGCCCTGTTGGTGAACACGAGCTTCAATGTGCGCGGCGAGCCGATCGTGTGCACGCCCAACGACGCCTACCGCTGCTTCATGCGCACCGAGATGGACTACCTGGTGATCGAGAACCGGCTGTTCTCCAAGAGCGAGCAACCCGCCTGGCAAGAAAAAGACGACTGGGCCCAGGAGTTCACGCTCGACTAGGCCCGCGGCGGGCCTCAACTACGTCCGGTCGCGCTCACGAGACTCTCGAACCAGGTCGACGATTTCGGCCGCGGTCAGGTCGGCATCCACACCCTTGACCTCCAGTGGAGACTTCCCTTTCAGAGCGGGGCGAACCACGAACTGCTCGCCATCCTTGCGCTTGATGCGCACTTCGCCCTCGGTGCTCGCTCGGTCGAGCAGGGCCGCCAGCTTCTGACGAGCATCCGAGTAGGTGTAGACCTTCATCGTTCCAACTCCACGACCCGGGCTCCGGCGTCGAGCGCCGCTACTCGCAAACCAGCATCGAGCGTTAGCACGGGGCATCGGTGTCGCAGCGCACAACGGATGACGTAGGCATCGTACGCGTAGATGTCGAGGTCGTGTGCCAGTGTGAGCGCCGCGGCGAGGGACACGTCAACTAGCTGTAACGGAATCTCCCCGTACGCGTGCACCGCGGCCTCAGCGTGCTGGCGCGTGATTCGCCGCTGCTTGAACATCGCCGAGAAGGCGTTGCCAATCTCCCAATGTACGGAAGAGGGCGCCATCAGGTCGGCCTCTCGGGTGGCGTCGATCAGTTGTTCCCGGTGTGCCTCATTCGTGATGACGGCGATGATCGCCGATGTATCGATGGTGATATTCAAGGTATTCACTCTTGCTTGTACAATTGTACAAGATGTCTTGACTCAACGTCTACGCAGGATTCCAGAACCTCTGCTGCCCGGCACGCTGCCGTCTGACTTCCGTTAGATGGTCACGGAACGTCGCCTGGCTTCAGTCGCTGCTCAAAATTGTGCAACGTTAACTATCGTGGGCCAACTTTAGTCTTTACATGCGTCTTTTGGATTGGCTAGTCTAGG
>CBDUXW010000258.1:0-5333 GCA_965371275.1 uncultured bacterium
GTCTCGACACACCGGACTCTGGATGGGAGAGCATCTGCCGGCGCCGCCTGTGACCGTCGTAGATCCGACCGGTGCGGGGGATGCGTTCGGGGCGGGTTACGTCGTTGCGTGGCTGGCGGGCGCCGAGCCGGTAGACGCCGCCCGCGCCGGCGTGCGCGCCGGCAGCGCCGCATGCACCGAGCCGGGTGTACCCGGACAAATCGTGCCGGGCGGCAGCGGTTATCATGTGGCGGGCAAATGAAACACGGCGGTGGTGTATGCGTCAGACAAGAGGGGAGGAGAACGCCATGATCGTCAATCGCACGTCAATACCGGGCCGATTCGTCGCCCTCTTGTTTGTGGCTCCGCTTGCCGGTGGTTGCATCATCGACTTCGCATCGGCACCGCTGCCCGAGCATCAAGTAGAACGGCTCATCGAGCGCAGCATCCCGATCACCCGAGCCACACTCCTGCAGGTGCGGAACTTGGCCGGTGAGATGGTCATCGAAGGCCACGATGGCGAGCTCGAGATCGTTGCCACATTGCACGCCGCCGCCGATAGCGAAGCCGAAGCGGAAGAGTTACTCACCACCATCGATGTGGAGATCGAAGAGCGCGATGGGCGGCTCACCGCCTTGGCGGTATATCCGGTCGATGAACGTCGCCGCTTCTATTATCCGGGCGACCGGCGCATCGAAGGCTTACCGGCATGGCTCAGCAGCTCGCGGACGACCGTGCGCTACCAAGGAACGCGCGTCACGGTGACCAACAGCCCGACCGATGCGGCGGCAGTGTGGGTGGATTTCGTCATTCGAATACCCGAGAACGTACGCGTCGAGGTCGTCAACAGCGTTGGTTACATCGACCTGACCGCGGTACCCGGTGCCCTCGAGGCACGCGCCGCGTCGGGGGACATCAACGTCGCCGGCGGCAGCGGCGGGCTGGTTCTTGATACCGGCTCCGGCGATATCTTCGTCAGCGACTACGACGGCGACGTGCGCGCCGACACCGGGTCCGGCGACGTCGACATCGCCCAGGTGGACGGTAGCGTGTGGGCGGATACCGGCTCCGGAGACGTCGAGGTTACCGATGTCGTCGGCGTCACGATCTCCGCCGATACGGGCTCGGGTGACGTGACGCTCGAGGACGTTGCCGGATCGATCTCGTGTCATACGGGCTCGGGCGACGTCGAAGGCGAGCGGATTCGGGTCCGCGGTAGCCTCATCGTCGACACCGGCAGCGGCGAGGTGACCTTCAGTGCCGATCTCGCAGCTGCCGAGACCGTGCAGCTCGATACCAGCAGCGGCGACGTCACTCTGCGCCTGCTCTCCGAGGTGCCGGCGCTGCGTTTCAACGTGCAAACCAGGAGCGGTGACATTTCGGTGCGGCTCCCTGATCTGCACGAGCAGGACAGCGGCCGGCGCCGATTCCGCGGACGGACAGGTGACGGCCGCATTCCCGTGGAGATCCGCACCGGCAGTGGCGACGTCACCGTGAAGGTCGGCGCCGGGTTCTAGTCCGCCCTTGTCGACGGGTCGCTTCGGCGCGATGCGACCGGGGGAGCGGCCCCGGGAACGGCTTGCTAGAAGGGATCGTTGTCGACGATCTGCTGTTCGAGGTAGCGAATCACCTCGCGTAGGTCACCCGTCTTTTCATGGATTGCCCGCATCCGGTGGAAGGCGGGTCGTGCTTTCAATATCCGCAGGGTGTCCTGGAGCTCCTCGACGCAGTCGAGCCGCTTGCTGACCGGCTCGAGGCTTTCCACTATTTCGCGCACCATGACGTCGAGCTGCTTCAGCTCGCCGGAATCGTCGGCGATGATGCTGGCCTCGTCGGCGTAGCGGGTCGCACGCCACTTGTTCTCGGCGATGATCCAGTGGCGGTTGAGCGGCAAATACTCGCCGCAGTCGTATAGCTCGCTGAGCCTGACCACCAGGCACTGGATCATCGCCGCGAGAGCAATCGTTTCGCGCACCGAAGGTAGCGCGTCGGCGATGCGAACTTCGATTGTGCCGAACACAGGGTGTGGCCGCACGTCCCACCAGATCTCACGGATCGTCTCGATGGCACCGGCGCTGATCAACGTATTCATGAAGCGCTGAAACTCGCCCCAGTTGATCATTCGATAGGGCAGTCCGGCAGCCGGCAGTGATTCGAAGATCTTGACGCGAACGGAAGCCAGGCCGGTGTCTTCACCGTGCCAGAACGGACTCGATGCGGACAGCGCCAGCAGGTGGGGGAGAAATGTCGTCAGCGAGTTGGAGATCGCGATCGCCTTTTCTCCCGAGCTCACGCCGACGTGAACGTGCACGCCGAAGATCATCAGCCGTCGCGCCGGCCATTGCATTCGATCGAGGAGGCTCCGATAGCGTTCGGCGTCGGTGACGAGCTGCGCCGCCCAGTGCGACGTCGGATGGGTGCCGGCAGCGATGAGGCCGTAGCCCAGGTCGCCGGCGACGGCGCGCAGCGCGGCGAGTCGCTCGACGAGGTCTCTCTCCGCATCCTTCACGCTCGTGCACGGCCCGACGTTCAACTCCACGGTCGACTGCAGCAGCTCGGGCTTGGCGTACGGCTTATCGAAGGCGGCGAGGATCGGCGGGCCGCCGGGTGCGAGCTCGCCGGTATCGGGGTCGATGATCATGTACTCGACCTCGATGCCGACCGTCGGGTCGGGGCAGCCGGCGAACGTGATGCGACTGATTGCGCCGGTCTCGGGCGAGTACCAAGGGTGTTGTGTGTCGGCTTCTGGCGGGATCGTCATCTCTGAAACGAAACCTCGAGGTCAATCGAGCGGTACCGGTTTCCGGTGCCCGGAACGGTTGCCTCGATCAGGGCGCGGCCGGACTCGAGGTTGGTGAACGATAGGTCAGGAATGCCTGTGACTTGGCTTACGGGCCAAGGCGTCGCCAGCCTAAGCGCATACGCTCGGCCGGGCAACCCTTCGAGCCGGAGGCTCAGCGTCTCGCCGAGATAGCGGGCGCGGATGACGCGCAGGCCGCTCGAAACCTGCCCGGGCTGCAGGAGCGGCGGTTCGGGAATGAGTTGCGGGAACGCGCCGTGCCGAAACACGGCCGTCACGTTGTTTTCCGCCGGCGCCAAGGTCACGGTGGAGCTCTTGTCGACGGAGGACTCCTCGATGATCTCGTCTATGCCGTCGACAGCGACGAGCGCGGCCCCTGCCAAGCTCCCGCGGTCGAACTCCAAGACAACGTCGCTCGGCACGTGGGCGCTCAGCCTGAAGGTCACGGGCTGGTTGCCGCTCAGGCGCTCGATCCTGAACTCGGTGCTGGTCGGCGCGCGGCGAATCTGGACGCGGAACTCGTCGGCTCCCAGGCGTACCTTGTCGACGATGACGCGGCTCCAGCCGCCCGGGATATGCGGGGCGATCTCGATCGTTCGTGACGTGGCGTCGGGTCGGATCCCCAACATGCCCCAGACGACGGGCAATATCATCATGGCCTGGGACGCTGCTGCGTGCGGCATGCCGCGCGCCGGCACCAAGCTCGAGCGGTCGAGGCTCTCCGCAGCGTAGCCGAGATTGTTGAAGCGCAACGTTTCAAGGTTGGCGACGCTGTGCAGGAACCCGGATTCCGGCCGGTGGTTGGCGTACTCGGCGAGAGCGGCCCACCCGGTATACAGAGGGCTCACGGTCGTGGCGGCGTGCTCGGGCAGTCTCGGCGGCGGCGGCGGTGTTTCCGAGGCAGCTTCGCCGGGCACGTCCGCGACCCGCGGCTGGTTGGTTGCGAGCGCCACGCCCCAGTCCACCGTAAGCTCGTCGGCGGCGAGGGCGTCGAGCGGGGCGTTGGCGATACCGGTGTCGAGCAGGTTGAACACCATGGGCACCGCGGCAAGCACCGAGCGGGCGTCGGCGAACCGGCCGTCGCCGAGGGCGGCGAAATGGAAATCGCGACCGGCCGGATTCCAGAACTGTTCGTTCAAGCTCCGTCGCACGATCACCGCCTGATCGCGGCAGCGGCTCGCCAGTTCCGGCGCGTTCATGATCGTCGCCAGGCGCTCCATGGCGTCGAGCGCCGCTCCCCACAGGGCGGCGAGGTGGATCGTGGTCCTGATATCGCGCCCTGCGGACCAACGATCGGCATCGCTGAGGCTATCGATGAGCCCGTCGCCGTCGCGGTCGGCGGCAAAGCCGTATTCTACGGCCCGGGTGACGGCGGGCCATATCCCCTCCAGCAAGCCACGGTTAGCCCAGGCGCGCACGTGGTTGTCGACGGCGATGAGGAACATCGGTGTGGCGGCGGCGTCGTCGTAGCGCAGCTGCCAGGAAGGCGATGCGGCGCTGAGAATGCGTCCGTCGATGGCCTGGAATTTCGCCAGCAGTCGCAGCGTGTCGGCCGAGAGGCTCGAATCACCGTAGGCGTCGGCCGCCATCGAGGCCCACAGCGTGTCGTTGCCGCCGAAGGCGTTCGACAGGGGGCTGCGCCGCTCCTCCGGCGACGTCGGACCGTAGCCGGCGTAGATACCGCTGCCCATCGACGGCGCCGAGACGCGCAACGCTTCGGCGCCTACTTTGGCCCACTTGAAGAGGTTGTTGAACTCGGTGTCGGGGGTCATCAAGTTCAGAGTGCGGACGTCGAGGAACTCGCGGTAGTAGGCGGCGTTCGCGATCCACGGACCGCCGGGGCGGGCGCTCAATTCGGCGTACGTCGCCGCGGTGCTGGAATCGGCATCGTAGCTACCGACAGCCACGAACGACACCAGTGTCGGGCGCCCGGGTTCGGGCTCGATGCGAACTTGGGTGGCAACGCGGCCGCTGCTCAGCGCCTGGTCGGTGGTCGGCGTCGGAGCCTCGTCGGCGGTCTCCCGGCCCGGTTCCGATGTTTCTTCGGCAGCATCGACCACCAGTCCGTTTTCGTCGATGTCGCGCTCTACATCGAAGTCCAGGAAAGGAAGCGACGGCGCGCCACCGAATCCGGCCATCGCGTTGTAGGTCTCCGGTCGGTCGTGCCAGACAACAGCTTGCGCGCCCTCATCCCAGGCGATCTCGAGCGGCCCGAGTGCCGGCTGGCGGCGCGGCCAATCGCTCGACAGGTCTGTTTCCCAGGTGGCGACAAGGTCGAGGGCAGCGGGACTGCGCACCGCAATCAGCGCCACGAAAGCGGCGTGTCGCCGATCGACGGCGAAACGAACGCTCACCTGGATCTCGCCGTCGGTATACACGAGCTCGGATCCCTCGGGCCGCGCCGTGAACGTACGATCGCCGCCGCCCGTGTCGAGCCAGGTAACGCCGCGATCAGGCCGTACGACCGCGAAGCGGAGGTCGCGAAGAATGCGCAGTGGATGGGCCCAGAACGCTTCGACGCGGCCCATCTGCGAGCCGTAGATCATCGCCGTGG